>NZ_JAQISV010000035.1:0-29117 GCF_048569675.1 Geodermatophilus sp. CPCC 206100 | reverse complement strand
CCGGCGGGGGCTCCGCGGCCGGTCCGGCGGGGTCGGCGGCCGGCCCGGCGCCGGTCGGGTCGCCGGCCACGGGACCGGCGGCGGGCTCCTCCGGCGCGGGAGGACCGGCCGGCTCCGGCCCGCCGGTGCCCGGCACCGGGCGCTCCTCCCCGCTCATGCCCGGAACACGTGCCGGCGGATCGCCGCGGCGTTGCCGAAGATGCGGATGCCGAGCACGACGACCACCGCCGTCGACAGCTGCGCGCCCACGCCGAGCTGGTCGCCGAGGAACACGATGAGCGCGGCGACGACGACGTTGGACACGAAGGAGATGACGAAGACCTTCGCGTCGAAGATGCCGTCGAGCCGGGCGCGGGCGCCGCCGAACACCGCGTCGAGCGCCGCGATGACGGCGATCGGCAGGTAGGGCTGCAGCCACAGCGGGACGCTCGGGTCGAACAGCAGGCCGAGGACGACTCCGGCGGCGAGGCCGAGGACGGGGATCACGGGTCAGTCCCCCGGTGCGGGATCGGGGGCCGGGGCGGCGGGTTCCTCGGACAGCGGGGCGGCGGAGCGGAGCTCCAGGGAGCTCCCGGCGGGAAGGGACAGCTCGTCCTCCTGGGCGAAGTCGAAACGCAGTCCGAAGGACTCGGAGATGAGGGCGAGGGCGCCGACCTCGGGGCTGGCCAGGAACCGGGACCGCAGGGTGTCCGGATCGCCGATCGCCCGGACCAGGTAGGGGTTCATGACCGGGCGGAAGTCGACCAGCACCGCCTCGCCGGCGAACCGGATGGCCGTCGTCGGGCCCAGCCGCTGGCCGTTGATGCTCACCGCCTCGGCGCCGGCCGCCCACAGGGCGTTGACCACCAGCTGCAGGTCGCCGTCGGCCACCCGCCCGCGAGGGTCCTCCTCCCCTCCCCCGCCGACCGGGTCGGCGTCGGCGTCGGGTTCGGCGTTGGCCAGGGTGACCAGGAGACCGGGGCCGGTCACGGGGACGCCCGCGGCCGCCAGCTCCGCCGCGGCGACCGCGTCCAGGGCCCGCTGCCCGACGGCGGTCGCCGCCAGCGCGTCGTCCCGGGCGGCCACGACGTCGGTGCGCAGCGCCTCCAGCTCGGCGGCGAGGTCGTCGGTGGTTGCCGACTCGGCCTGGATGTCGGAGACCAGCGCCTCGCGGACCTCCTCGCGGCCCTGCAGCCCGGCGGCGGCCTGGTCGTAGGTGACCGCGGCCAGCACCCCGGTCACGGCCAGGGTGACCGCGACGGCGACCTGCCCCCGGCGTCGCCGCGCCGGCGAGGGGGTCGTGCCGGCCGCCGCGCGGTCCCGGGCCGCCCGGGCGTACGCCGGGTCGAGCGTCTCGGCCAGCACCTGGTCGAGGAGCGAGGCGCCCATCGAGCGCGGCCCCCCGCCGCGCTCGACGGTGCTGGTCACGGGGCCGCCCCGGCGGCGGGCACCCCGGCGCGCTCGGCGCGCACCAGGCCCAGGACCTGGACGACGTAGAGGACACCGGCCAGGACGTACAGCGACCCACCCCAGATGGTGAACGCGTAGGCGACCGGCTGGACGACGGCGACCACCGGCCCCTCGCCGTCGGCCAGCAGCAGGAGCGGGAAGGCGTACAGCAGGTTGAACGTCGCCGCCTTGCCCAGGTAGTGGACCTGCAGCGGCGGGTAGCCGTACCGGGCGAGGACCAGCAGCATGGCGCCGAGCACGAGCTCGCGGCCCACGAGGACGGCCACCACCCAGAACGGGACGACGTCGCGCAGCACGAAGGCGATCAGCGTGGCGACGATGTAGAGCCGGTCGGCCGCCGGGTCCAGCAGCGCGCCCAGCCGGCTGGACTGGCCCAGCACCCGGGCCAGCTTCCCGTCGGCCCAGTCGGACAGGCCGGCGACCATGAGGACCACGACGGCCCAGCCGTCGGCCTGCGGGCCGAGCAGCAGCCAGAGGAACAGCGGAACGCCGAGCAGCCGCAGCACCGACAGCGCGTTGGGCACCGTCCAGATGCGGTCGGGCAGCTCGTTGCGGTCGCCGACCAGCGGTTCCGCGGGCGGCCCCGCCGAGCCGCTCCGGACGCGGGCAGCCGCCGACGGCCCGTTGGACGACGTCACGAAACCTCCAGCCCGCTGCACACCTCCCCCGAGGCTAGTGTCCCGCGCCGACACTCCCTCGGGTGGCGCACCGGGGACCGCTGCCGGCCCCGCCCCGCTGCCCAGGCGGAGCAGAGCGGCTCATGCCGGGACGGCGGTCAGCGAGGCGGGCGCCGGCTCGTAGCCCAGCGGTCGGCGGGAGAAGCTGCCGGTGCCGTGCGACACCGAGCGCAGCGCGCCGGCGTAGGTGAGCAGCTCCACCTCGGGCACCTCGGCGCGCACCGTCGTCCGGTCCCGGTCGGGGTCGGCGTCACTGCCGGTGACCCGCGCCCGCCGTCCGGACAGGTCGCTCATCACCGCGCCCACGTAGTCCCCGGGCACGACGACGTCGACCTCGCACCAGGGCTCCAGCACGCGGGTGCCGGCGGCGGACGCCGCCTCCCGCAGCGCCAGGGCACCGGCGGCCTGGAACGCGGCGTCCGAGGAGTCCACCGAGTGCGCCTTGCCGTCGACGAGGGTGACGTGCACGTCGACGATCGGCCGGTCCCCGCTGACACCGCGCTCGGCCTGCGCGCGGATCCCCTTCTCGACGCTGCCGTGGAACTGGTTGGGCACCGTGCCGCCGACGATGCGCTGCTCGAACACCACGCCCGTCCCCGGCGGGCCGGGCTCGGCCTCGACGACGACGATCGCGTACTGGCCGTGCCCGCCCGACTGCTTGACGTGCCGCCCGGTCACCCGCGCCGGGCCGGCGAGGGTCTCCACCATCGGCACGCGGACCGGCACCGTCGACACGGTGACGCCGTGCCGCACCCGCAGCCGCTCCAGCAGCACCTCGGCGTGCGCCTCCCCGACGCACCACAGCAGCAGCTGGCCGGTGTCCGGGCGCCGCTCCAGGCGCACGGTGGGGTCCTCGGCGACCAGCCGGGTCAGCGCGGTGGCCAGCCGGTCCTCGTCCGACCGCGAGGCCGCCTCGAGGGCGATGGGCAGCTGCGGGGTGGGCAGGTCCCAGGCCGGGACCAGCCGCGGGTCCTCCGGCGAGGAGAGGGTGTCGCCGGTCTCGGCGGAGGAGAGCCGGGCGACGGCGCAGATGTCGCCGGCCGGGCAGGCCGCCACCGGCCGCAGCGTGGACCCGAGCGGTGAGGACACCGCGCCGATGCGCTCGTCGACGTCGTGGTCGGGGTGCCCCCGGTCGGCCATGCCGTGTCCCGAGACGTGGATGGGGGTGTCGGGCCGCAGGGTGCCGGAGAAGACCCGGACCAGCGAGACCCGGCCCAGGTAGGGGTCGGTCGTCGTCTTCACGACCTCGGCGACGAGCGGGCCGTCGGGGTCGCACGACAGCACCGGGGCGGGCGCGCCGTCGGGCCGGGTGACCGGCGGGCAGCCGTGCTCCATCGGGCAGGGGAAGCCGTTGACCAGCAGGTAGAGCAGCGAGTCGATGCCGATGCCCTGCAGCGGCGCGGCGCAGAGCACGGGGTGGAAGTGGCCGCGCGCGACCGCGGTCTCCAGGTCGCTGATGAGGTCGCCCTGGACCAGCTCGTCGCCGGCGAGGTAGCGCTCCATCAGCGCCTCGTCCTCGCTCTCGCCGATGATGCCCTCGATGAGCTCGCTGCGGAGCCGGTCGGCGTCGGGGGCCCTCGCACCCGGTTCCAGCAGCGACACCAGCCCCGAGACGGCGCCGTCCGGGCCCCGCTCGACCAGGTGCACGGGGTACACGCCCGCGCCGAGCATGGTCTGGCACAGCCGCACGGTCTCCTCGACGTCGGCCCGCGCGCGGTCGAGCTGCGTGACGACCACGGCGCGCGGCATGCCGACCGCCGCGCACTCCTCCCAGAGCTGCACGGTGCCGGCGTCGACGCCGTTCACCGCGGACACCACGAACAGGGCGGCGTCCGCGGCGCGCAGCCCGGCGCGGAGCTCGCCGACGAAGTCCGGGGAGCCGGGGGTGTCGAGCAGGGTCAGCCGGTGGCCCTCGTGCTCGACGGTGGCCACGCCGAGCGACACCGACCGCTGCTGGCGGGCCTCCACCTCCTCGCTGTCCAGGCAGGTGGTGCCCTCCTCGACCCGGCCGGCGCGGGGCAGCGCGCCGGTGGCGACGAGCAGTGCCTCGGCGAGGGTGGTCTTGCCGGCGCCGGCGTGGCCCACGAGGGCCACGTTGCGCACTTTGCTCGCCGGTCGCGGGGCCGGCGCGGTGCCGGTGTCCTTCGCCACCGGTCAGCCGTTCGCCGGCTCGGGGACGACGGCGCAGGTCCCCGCGGCCGGGTGGAAGACCCCGGTGTGCCCGTCGGGGTCCCACTGGACGACGAACGGCGGCCCGCCGCCCTCGCCGCGGACCTCGAGCACCTGGCCGGTGCGCTCCGGCTCTCCCTGATGGGTGGAACGGACGACGATCCTGTCCCCGACTCGCGCTTGCACGGCGGCCTCCCGGCGGATTCCAGGTCTGTGGTGTGGCTCACAGCCTGCCCGCGGGGCCGAGCCCGATCAAGGGTCCACCGCTCCCGTCCCGCAGCGCTCAGGTCGCGGCCCCGGACAGCACGCCGACCCCGCTGGTCCGGACGGCCGTCCCGTTCCGCACCGTGGTCGTGGTGCCGTCGGTCCAGGCGACGCGACCGGTCCGGCCCGGGCGGGTCCGCAGCCAGTCGGCCGCCTCGTGGCCGAGCGTGTGGGCCGCGGTCGCGTCGAGGCAGGCCTCGGTCAGGGTGGCGGCCACGACGGTCACCGCGACGATCCCGGACGCCGGCTGTCCGGTGCGCGCGTCGACGACGCGCCGCCCGCCGCGGGCGGGGCCCGACGTCGCCACGGCGCCCGAGCGCCGGGGCGGCTCGTCTCCCCATTGGCGCGCGTCGCGGCGGTCCCTGGCGCCGGGCTCCCCGAACGGGCCGGCGGGGTCGCGGGTCCGCCAGACGAGGTCGCCGCCGACGGACAGGCAGAAGTCGGTGTCCGCGAGCGCGCGCAACGGCGCCGCCGCCCGCTCGGCGGCCCAGCCCGGCACCACCGCGCTCGGGTCGAAGACCTCCTCGCCCAGCCCTCCGGCCCGGTAGACGTCGAAGGCGCCGGAGGAGTCCCGGGTGACGGCCGCCCCGAGGGCCAGGACCTCGGCCACCTCCGGCGGGCAGTCGACCAGGGCGAGCTCGCCGCGGCCGAGCCGGGAGACCGCCGAGGAGAAGCGGTCGGTGCTGAACACCTGGTCCGCGGCGCGCAGCACGGCCAGGGCCGCGGTCCAGGCGGCGCGGCCCTCGGCGTCGTGGGCATGCCGGCCGCGCAGCGCCAGGCCGATCGACCGGCCCAGGGCGCGGGCGGTGTACCGGGCCGGGCGGCGCTCCCCCGCCCGGCCGGCGCTCCGGGGGACCGGGGAGGCGGCGGCCGGCGTCGCCCGTCCGGCGCCGACCGGGGTGTGCGAGTCGCTCACGGCGTTCCCTTCGTCGAGGTCGGGCCCGACGATCGCGGCACCGGCTGGAGGGCGGCCGGACGGCAGCTGTACGTCTCCTGGACGCCGGGCCCGCGCCGGACGCGGCGCGCATGCTGGTGCCATGACCGATGCCGTGGCCGGCCGTGAGCAGGAGACCGGACGGGCGCACGCGGTGTCCCGCGAGGCGGCCGACGGGCCGCCGCCGTGGGTCGGCGTCTGCGGCGCCCCGGTGGCCGTCGTCCAGGGCACGTGGGCCGGGCGGCGCGGGCTGGGCTCGGCCGATCCGTGCCCCGAGTGCCGGCGCCTGGTGCCGGCCTGACCTGCCCCCCGATTGGGGGGTACCTGTCCCCCCCGGGCGAGGCCACGCTCTGCATCCACGGGATCAGGGGTTCACAGAGGGCCGGGGGGCTCGCGATGGAACTGCAGGACATCATCAAGGTGGTCACCAGCGACGAGCCGATGACCGTCGCCGAGCTGCAGCTCGCCGCGGCCGCGCTCGGCGCGCCGGCGGGCTCGCCGGACCTGCCGACCCGGGTGGCGCGGGTCCGGGTGGCGTTCCGCCTGGAGAAGCTCGGCGCCTGACCGGACCGGTCAGCCGGCCTCGGCCCAGGACCGGACGACGGCGACGTCCAGCGGGAAGTCGACCGGGAAGCCGCCGAACAGCAGGCGCCCGGCGGTGACCGCGGCGGCGCGCACCTCGGCCGCGACCGCACCGGCCAGGGCCTCCGGGGTGTGCACGACGACCTCGTCGTGGAGGAAGAACACCAGGTGGGGGCGCTCGGCGACGGTGCCGGAGCCGCCCAGCCGCCACAGCCGGTTGCGCAGGTCGGCCAGCCAGCACAGCGCCCACTCCGCACCGGTGCCCTGGACGACGAAGTTGCGGGTGAACCGGCCCCAGGCGCGGCGGGCGCGGTCCCGGTCCTCCGGGGTGCCCGCACCGCCCTCGGGCACGTCGGGGTCGAACGGGTCGGCCGGGCGGTCGGCCCACGCGCCGGACGGGACCGGGGACCCCCGGCCGAGCAGCGTGTGCACCACCTCGCCCCGCTCCCCCGCCCGGGCGGCCTCCTCGACCAGCCCGATGGCGCGCGGGTACCGGCGGGTCAGCCGGGGCATCATGCGCCCGCTCTCGCCGCGGGTGCCGCCGTACATCGCCCCGAGCACCCCGAGCTTGGCCTCGGCCCGGGTGGCGACCGCGCCGCTGTCGACCATGCCCTGGTAGAGGTCGGCCGACCGCGCCGCCTCCGCCAGCGCGGCGTCGCCGCTCATGCCGGCCAGCACCCGCGGTTCCAGCTGGGCGACGTCGGCGACGACGAACCGCCACCCCGCGTCGGCGACCGCGGCCGGGCGCACCTGCACCGGCATCGACAGCGCGCCCCCGCCGGTGGACGCCCACCGTCCGGTGACCACGCCCCCGGGCAGGAAGGCGGGCCGGAACCGTCCGTCGCGCACCCAGCTGTCCAGCCACGACCAGCCGTTGGCCTGCAGCAGCCGGGCCAGCCTCCGGTACTCGAGCAGCGCCGGGACCACCGGGTGGTCGACCTGCTCCAGCGTCCACGAGCGGGTGTCGGTCACCGCGACCCCGGCCGTCCGCAGCGCGCGCAGCAGGGCACCGGGTGAGTCGGGGTTGAGGTCGGGCGCGCCGAGGGCCGCCCGCACCTGCTCGGCGAGCCGCTCGAGCTGCACCGGCCGCAGGCCCCCCGCCGGGCGGGGCCCGAGGACCTCGGTGAGCAGGCGGTCGTGGACGTCGGCGCGCCAGGGCAGCCCGGCGTGCGTCATCTCCGCGGCGGCCAGGGCGCCGGAGGACTCGGCGGCGAGCAGCAGACCGAGGCGGGCGGGCTCCGCCGACGCGGCGAGCACCGCCTGCTGCCGTGCGTGCTCGGCGACCGGGTCCAGCCGGTCCGCGGGGTCCTGCAGCGGGAAGAGCGCCGGGTCGTCGGCCCCCACCGGCGCGAGCGCCGCCCACCCGGGGCCGTCGTCCCCGGCCAGCAGGGACCGGTCGGCGAACGGGGAGGCGCGCAGGACGGCGTGGCCCAGCCGCAGGTCGACGCATCGCTCCACCCGGACGCCGGCCGCCAGCAGCCCCGGGTACCAGCGGGTGGTGTCGTCCCACACCCAGCGGACCGGGCCGCGCGCCTCCCGGTCGGCGACGAACGCGGCCAGCTCCTCGCGGCGCAGCGGGGTCCCCTCGGCCGGCGTTCCGTCGCCGGCGAGCTGCCGCGCCGCCACGGCCGACCCGCCGCGGCGCACGAGCACGACGCGGTCCACGCCGGCAGTCTCGCGGACGCCGCCCGAGCGGCCGGAGGTCAGCCGGTGCGGCCGTCCAGGGTGGTCAGGCGGATGGTCTCCGGGAGCGCCTCCAGCCCGGTCAGCAGGTCCGGGGGCAGCGGCGCGCTGACGTCGGTGACCGCGTACCCGAGCTCGCCGCGGGTGGCGAGCACCTGGCCGTCCACGTTGATGCCGTGCTCGCCGACCAGCGCGTCGACGCGGGCGAGGACGCCGGGGACGTTGCGGTGCAGCAGCCCGAAGCGGGCGGCCGAGGAGCCGTGGAGCGCCACCGTGGGCAGGTTGACGCTCAGCGTCGTCGTCCCCAGCCCGGTGTAGTCGACGAGCTTGCCGGCCACGAACCGCCCGATGTCGTGCTGGGCCTCTTGGGTCGACCCGCCGACGTGCGGCGTGAGGATGACGTTGGGCAGGCCGCGGAGCACGGAGGTGAACGCGTCGCCCTGCTCCCGGGGCTCGTCGGGGAAGACGTCGACGGCCGCTCCGGCGATGTGCCCGCTGAGGATGTGGTCGCGCAGCGCCTCGTGGTCGACGACGAAGCCGCGGGAGAGGTTGAGGAACAGGCTGCGCCGGCGCATCCGGGCGAACTGCTCGGCGCCGAACATGCCCGCGTTGCCGGCCCGCCCGTCGACGTGCAGGGTCACGGTCTCGGCGCGCTCGAGCAGCTCCTCGAGGCTGCCGCAGGGCTGGGCGTTGCCGAGGGCGAGCTTGTCCTCCAGGTCGTAGAACAGCACCCGCATGCCCAGCGCCTCGGCGAGCACGGAGAGCTGGCTGCCGATGTTGCCGTAGCCGACGATGCCCAGCGTCCGTCCGCGGATCTCGTGGCTGCCCGTCGCCGACTTGTCCCAGCTGCCGGCGTGCAGGGCGCGGTCCCGGTCGATCAGCCGCCGGGCCAGGCTGATGATCTCGGCGATCGCCAGCTCGACCACGCTGCGGGTGTTGGAGTACGGCGCGTTGAACACCGCGACCCCGGCGGCGGCGGCCGCGGCGAGGTCGATCTGGTTGGTGCCGATGCAGAAGGCGCCCACCGCCGCCAGCCCGGGACGACGGCGCAGGACCTCCGCGGTCACCAGGGTCTTCGACCGGATGCCGAGCACGTCGACGCCGTCCAGCGCGGCGACCAGGTCCGCCTCGTCCAGCGCTCCGCGCACCGACTCGACCTCGTAGCCGGCCGCACCGAGGAGGTCGGCCGCCACCGGGTCGATGTTCTCCAGCAGCAGGGCTCTCGGCACGTCCACACTCCCTCGACGCCGGGTCCAGCGGCGGACCCCGGCAGCACGAGTATCCCGGCGGGGTGGGCGCGCGGGAGCGGCCGGGTGGGCGACACCGGTCACTCCGGGCGGCCGCGGGCGACCGCCAGGTGCTGCGCCACCGCCTCCCCCAGCGCGGGAACGTCGACCGCGACGGTGCTGATCGTCGCGCCCTCGGCGGCGTACCCGGCGGCCTCCGCACCGCTGGCGGCGTGCACGCCGACGGCCACGCCCGCCGCGACGGCGCGGGCGACGATCGAGGACAGCACGCCGCGCAGCTGCTCGCGGTGCTCCTCGCCGGTCAGCTCCAGGGCCAGGGCGAGGTCCCCCGGCCCCACGTAGACCCCGTCCAGGCCGTCCACGGCGAGCAGGGCGTCGAGGTCGTCGAGCGCGGTCGCCGTCTCCACCATGGGGAGCACCAGCGGCCGGTCGGCGCCGCCGGAGAGGCGGCCGATCGACCGGGTCCCGGCCGGCGCGTACCGGGTGGCGGCCACGACCTCCCGCGCGTGCTCGGCGTCGCGCACGGTGGGCACGATGACGCCGCGGGCGCCCAGGTCGAGCGGGCGGCCGACGTCGGCGGAGGCGGGGCTGCGGGTCCGGACGAGCGGTACCGCGCCGGCGGCGGTGATGGCCGCGGTGACGCCGGGCAGCTCCGCCTCGGCCAGGGCGCCGTGCTGCAGGTCGAGCACGACGTAGTCGGCCCCGCTGCGCGCCAGGACCTCACCGGTCACCACCCCCGGCAGCAGGCTCCACAGGCCCTGGCAGGCTCGCCCGGCCGCCCACCGCCGCCGCAGGTCGTCCTCGCTGACCGCCATCCCCGCCCCTTCCCGACCCCCACATCGGGGTGTGCGTTCCTGTCGTACCCGAGGTCCACGCTGTACCCGTTCCGATCGCACCGCCGGCGCCGCCGCCGCAGACCGCGGCTCCCGCACCGGCCGGTCGGGGAGGAGGCGAGACCAGATGAGGACGTACGACCCCGCGGACCGCATCTGCTACGTCCACCTGGCGCAGGTCCCCGCCGCACCCCCGGCGCCCCCGCCCGCGGACGACGAGTGCCGCCGGCTGGCCGCCGGCTACGCGAACGAGTCCCTGCGGGTCCGGCTCGGCGACGCCGCGGCGGGCGGCGGCCGGCGCCCGGCGCTCGTCGTCCTCCCCGGGGGGTCGGCAGCCGGCACGAGCCCCGACCGCACCGCGCCGGCGCTGCGGCTGGCCCGGTAGCCCCCCAGCCGGCGGCGGCGTCAGACGGTCAGCTCCTGGGCCTCTCCGGTCAGCCACTCCAGGACCACGATGCTGGCGTCGTCCTGGAGCTGGTCGGCCTGGTGGGCCAGCACGCTGTGCATCAGCCGCCGCACCGTCTCCGGCGCCGGGTCCCCGGCGGCGAGCGCGGAGCTGATGCAGTCGGCCAGCCGGTCCTCCCCGAAGAACTGCCCGGCCGGCGAGCGGGCCTCGGTGATCCCGTCGGTGTAGAGCAGCAGCCGGTCACCGGGTTCCAGCCGGGTGTCGCACACGACCGGCTTGCCCTCCTGCAGGCCGAGCGGCCGCGACGGCGGGCAGCGCGGCGGGGCCACCACCGACGGGCCGCGCAGGATGAGCGGCTCCGGGTGCCCGGCGTTGATCCACCGCAGCCGCCCGGTGCCCAGGTCCAGGCGGGCGATCACCGCGGTGGCGAACTGGCTGTGCCCGATCTGGCTCTTCAGCGCCGCGTCGATCGCCACGGCGATGTCGGGCAGGTCGAGCATGCTGCGGCGGGCGTGCCGGTAGGCGCTGATCGCGACGCTGGCCAGGACCGCGGCCGGCAGCCCGTGGCCGACGGCGTCGATGACCAGCAGGTCGACGGTGTCGCCGTTGACCGCGTAGTCGAAGGAGTCCCCGCCGACCTCGTAGGCCGGTTCCAGCCCGCCGGTGATGACCACCCGCTCGGTGCCGAACGTCAGCGGGGGCAGCAGCTCCCACTGCATCTCCGCGGCCAGGCTCAGCGTCTTGCGCCGGCGCAGCCGGGAGAACACGTCGCTGTAGGCGTCGTTGACCACCACCAGCTCGGCGACCAGCGTGACGTAGGCGCGGATGCGGTCCACGAGCTCCTGGCCGGGCGCCTCGGGCAGGGTCATCTCCACCACGCCGAGCCGCTCCACGCCGTTCAGCAGCGGGATCCACAGCCGGGTGCCGCCGTCGGCGGGGCCGGCGATCACCTCGACCCGGCGGAAGGCCCGGCCGGCCAGCGTGCCCTCGATCGGCAGCTGCTGGCGCCCGGGCACGCCGGTCCCGGGCAGCGGCAGCAGGGTGAGCTGCTCGTAGTCGGCCAGGTACAGCACGGTCTCCCTGACCCCGAGCCCGCGGGCGTGGACGGCGGCGACGGCGGCCAGGTCGACCGGCGAGAGCAGGTGCGAGGCGTGCAGCAGTGCGGTCAGCGGCTCGGTCACCGTGATCATGTTGCCGGTCGGCCCGCCGATCGGCGCGTCGCGGGAGCCCGTCGAGGCTGCCCGACCGCGTCGGTCAGGGGCTCCCACCCATCCGGTCGGTGAGGGTCTCCAGTTCCACGCCGACGGAGAGGAAGGCCGCGGCGGCGACCCGGAAGTCGACCGGGTAGTGCAGGGCGAGCAGCCGCGCCTCCTGCTCGGGGCGCAGCCGCATCAGCGGCAGCAGGTCCACGACGTGCTGGCGGGTGATGAGCACGCGGCTCAGGTCCATCGGAGACCTCCTGGAGGACTCGTCTCGGGGTGGGTGGCGGCGGGTCAGTGGTCGGCGGGGGCCTCGGCGCCCGCTCCGGTCGCCGCCCGCCGGCTGTGCCACCCCCGGCTGGTCAGGGCGTAGAAGACCGGGAGGACGGCGGCGATGCCGAGGCCGAGCAGCGGCTGCCAGGCGGCGCTGCCCGCGGCGACGGCGTAGGCGGCGACCCCCAGGAGGGCGCGACCGCGTTCGGCGGCGAAGAAGTCGGCCGGGGTGCCGGTGCGCAGCAGCCGGGGCCGGTGGCACAGGTGCTGGAAGAGGGCCAGCCAGCTGATCGCCATGGCGGCGGCCAGCGCGCAGTAGAGGACCAGGGCGGCGGCCTGGTCCGCGCGCGTCCCGTGCTGGAACGCGGTGCCGAGGACCGCGGTGGGGAACGGCAGGAAGGACGTGGTGAGCAGGAGCGCGAGGTTGCGCCAGAGCAGGCCGACGTCCACCGCCGCGATCCGGGTGAACAGCTCGTGGTGGTTCACCCAGATCACCGCGACGTACCCGAACGAGGCGAGGTAGGCCAGATAGCCGGGCCACTGCTCGCCCAGCTCGGTCAGCATCGCCCCGGGTTCCGAGGGCGGGTGCAGCTCGAGCACCAGCAGCGTGATGACGATGGCGAGCACGCCGTCGCTGAAGGCCTCCACGCGGCCGGTCTCGGCCGTCGCTCCGCGGGAGGCCGGCGGCTCGGTGGCCCGGAGCCTCATCGTGGTCCGCCTCTCTCCGCCCCCCGGCGGGCGGTGCGCGGGTCGGCACCGCCCGCCCCGCGGGGGTCACGCCGGGATCGTCGCGACCGCCTCCAGCGCCGCGAGGATGGTGGCGGCCACCTCCTCGGGCTGCGAGACCGAGATCGCGTGCGACGCCCCGGGGACCTCCCGGACTCCGCGGGCGCTAGCCCGCTCGGCCATGAACCGCTGGAGCTGCGCGGGGATGTTCAGGTCGGCGTCGCCGTAGACGAACCAGCAGGGCCGCTCGCGCCAGGCGGGGACGGCGGTGGGCAGGCCCTCGCTCAGGGCGCGCTCGGTGACCGGGCGCTGCGTCGCGGCCATGACGACGGCCGTCGCCGCGGGCACGTCCGCGGCGAACTGGGCGGGGAAGGCGTCCTGGGCGATGCTCAGGTCGGTGTCGCCGGTGGTCAGAGGGTGGCCCACCAGGGTCCCCGCGAGGGTGCTGCCCGGGAACCGGGTGGACAGGTCCAGCGCCGACTCCCCGCGGTCGGGACAGAAGGCACCCACGTAGACGAGGGCCACGACGGCGTCGACGCCGGACGCGGCCTCGGTGACCACCATCCCGCCGTAGGAGTGGCCGGCGAGGACGACGGGGCCGTCGATGCCGGCGAGCACGTCGCGGACGTACGCCCCGTCCCCGGAGACGCTGCGCAGCGGGTTGGCGGCGGCGACGACGTCGATCGCGTGCGCGTGCAGGCGCTCGACCACGCCGTTCCAGCTCGCCGACTCGGCGAAGGCGCCGTGGACGAGGACGACGGTGGGCTTCTGGGTGGCCATGATGGTGTCCGTGCTCCTCGGATCGGGCGGGTCGGAACGGTCCGCCCAGCGTCGGCCCGGCCCCGCCGCCGCACCACGAAGAAGCCACGCAGAACCGCCCGGGCGAGCACGGTGCCGGGCGGCCGGCCGGCGGTCCGCTCCGGCCGCCCCCGGGACCCCCGGGGCAGCGCACCCGTGGTCTCACGGGGGCGCTGACCGGCGCGCCCGGCGGGGTGCGGGCACGAGGGTCGACCCCGTTCCCCGCACCCACGGCACTCCGGAGGCCCACCATGAAGATCGTCGTCATCGGCGGAACGGGACTGATCGGCTCCAAGGTGGTCCTCCGGCTGGCCGACGACGGGCACGACGCGGTCGCCGCCTCCCCGGCGTCGGGCGTGGACGCCGTCACCGGCGAGGGGCTCGACGACGTGCTGGGAGGCGCCGCGGTGGTCGTCGACCTGTCGAACTCCCCGTCCTTCGACGACGCCGCGGCACTGTCGTTCTTCACCACGTCGACCCGGAACCTGCTCGCCGCCGAGGCCACCGCCGGGGTCGGCCACCACGTGGCCCTGTCGGTGGTCGGCACCCGCCGCGACTCGGAGATCGGGTACTTCCGGGCCAAGGCCGCCCAGGAGGAGCTCGTCGAGGCCGGGCCGATCCCCTGGTCCCTCGTGCACGTGACGCAGTTCTTCGAGTTCCTCCCGCGGATCGCCGACGGCGCCGCCGCGGACGGGACCGTCCGGATCCCCCCGGTCCTGCTGCAGCCGATCGCCGCCGACGACGTGGCGGCGGCCGTGGCGCGGACCGCGGTGGGCCCCCCGACGCGGGCCGTCGTGGAGGTGGCGGGCCCCGACCGGCGTCGGTTCGACGAGTTCGTCGAGCTGTCCCTCCGCGCCCGCGGCGACCGGCGCCCCGTGGTGGCCGATCCGCACGCGCGGTACTTCGGCGCGGAGGTGGGCCAGCGCACGCTGGTGCCCGACGACGGGGCCCTGCTCGGCGGCACCCGGTTCGACGACTGGCTGCGCCGCACCGCGAGCGTGTGATCGTGAGCCCGGTGCCCGAGGGACCCGAGCCGGTCGGTCCCCTGCTGCGGCGGTTGCGGCTGGCCGACGACCTGACCCTGGAGGGGTTGTCCGCGCTGTCGGGGGTGAGCGACCGCGCGCTCAGCGACATCGAACGCGGAGTGGCCCGGGGCCCGCAGCACCAGACCGTCCTCGCGGTCGCCCGGGCCCTGCGCCTGTCCGCGGCCGACCGCGCCGCGCTGGGTGCCGCCGCCCGCGCCGGCCGCCGGCTCCCCCGGGCGCCGGCGCTGCTCCCCCTGCCGGCCGACCTCCCCGACTTCACGGGCCGGGCACGCGAGCTGGCGCGGCTCACGGCCGCGCTGAGCGGGCCACCCGGGAGCACGGTGGTCGTGACCGGACCACCCGGCCAGGGCAAGACCGCCCTGGCCGTCCGGGCGGCCTCCCTCCTGCGGGCGGCCTTCCCCGACCAGCTGTTCCTCGACCTGGGCGGCACCACCGGCCACCCACCGTCGGCGGACGCGGTCGCCACCCGGGTGCTGCCCGCCCTGACCGGGCGGGACGGCGGCCCGGGCCGGGCCGGCGACCGGCTCCGCCGGGTGCTGGCGGAGCGGCCGGTGCTGCTGGTGCTGGACGACGCCGCGGCCGAGTCGCAGGTCCGCGCGCTGCGGCCGGCGGGCGGCCCGGGCGTCGTCCTGGTCACCAGCCGGCGGTCCCTGGCCGGGCTCGAGGGGGTGCAGCGCGTGGCGCTGGACCGGCTGCCGGCCGCCGACGCGGAGCGGCTGCTGGCCGCGATCGTCCCGCCCGGGCAGGCCGCGGCGGCAGACCTGGCCCGGCTGGCGCGCCTGTGCGACTCCGTGCCCCTCGCGCTGCGCGTCGCGGGCAACCGGGTGGCCAGCCGGCCCGGGTCGACGGCGGCCGGGCTGGTGGCCCGCCTGGCGGTGCGAGCGCACCGGCTCGACGCGCTGACCGCCGGGGACCTGCGGGTGCGGGCCGCGATCGGGTCGTCGGTCGACCAGCTCGGGGCGGCGGCCCGGCAGCTGTTCGGGCGCCTGGCGCTCGTGGAGGGCCCGACCTTCTCCGCCGAGCGCGCCGCCGCGCTGGTCGGCGAGCCGCGCTGGCGGGCGGAGGAGCTGCTCGACGAGCTCACCGACCTCAACCTCGTCCAGCCCGCCGCCGGCGACCGGTACGCCCTCGGCGGGCTCCTCCGGCTCTCCGCCGAGGCGGAGCTCGCCACCCACCAGGCGGAGCGCGTGGGGGATGCGGAGCGCCTCTCGACCGCGAGCGCCCCGGGCGGGCCCGGGGCGCGTCCCGACGTCGGGCGCCGCCTGTCCCGGCACCCGCCGGCCCGCCCCGGCCGGCTGCCCGCGCCGCGCCGGCCGGCGGCGCGGCGATGAGGCGGTGCGGTGCAGGGACAGCCCTGAGGCGCGGTCGAGGGTCAGCCCGGTGGTCGGCGCGGGACCGTCCGGCGGACCCTCGGGCGCGTTCCCTTCCCTGGACGGAGGCCCCCATGTCCCCCACCGTGCGCCGCAGCCTGGACCTGTTCCGCGTCGGAGTCGGCGGCGCGGCCGCCGTCGTCCTGCTGGCCGCGTGCGGCGGCGAGGGCGGGGGCACCGACACCGCCGCGGCGACGCCCCCGGCCGGGCAGAGCGCGGGGACGGCGGCCGCCGGCACGGCCGACTTCTGCGCGTCGGCCGGCGGGATCGACCAGCGGGTCGACGCGGCCCTGTCCGACGCCGAGGGGGACCCGTCGGTCGCCGAGGCGTTCCGCGCGATCGCGGACGACCTGCGCGGCGTCGAGGCGCCCGCCGCGATCGCCTCCGACTGGACCGCGCTGGCGGCCGGCCTGGACCGGATGGCCGACGCCTTCGCGGAGGTCGACATCTCCGACGTCAACTCGCTGGAGGCGCTCGACCGGGCCGAGGGCGACCTCACCACGGCGAGCGACAACGTCGACCGGTACCTGCGCGACGAGTGCGGGCTCTGACCCGTCCCCGGCCGCCGCCGGGGTTGTGTCCCGCGCCACAGACTCCTACGCTCTTCGATGAGCGGACCGCTCGTCCGGTTATCGAACAGCGCGAGGAGACCCGTCCATGGCCAAGCCCTTTGCCTCCTCGGCCGACCTGGGCGTCAAGGAGCAGACCCTCGAGGTGCTCGCCGACGGCGTGTACGCGCTCACCGCGGAGGGCGACCCCAACCTGGGCGCGATTGAGGGCGAGGACTTCCTGGTCTGCTTCGAGGCGCTGGCCACCCCGGTCGCCGCCCGCCGCTGGCTGGCCAAGCTGCGCGAGCACACCGACAAGCCGGTCCGGTACCTGGTGCTCAGCCACTACCACGCCGTCCGCGTGCTGGGTGCCAGCGCCTTCGACGCCGAGGTGATCGTCAGCTCCGAGCAGACGAAGGCCCTCATCGCCGAGCGCGGCCAGCAGGACTGGGAGAGCGAGTACGGCCGCATGCCCCGGCTGTTCGAGGAGCCCGAGTCCATCCCCGGCCTCACCTGGCCGACCATGACCTTCCGCGACAAGCTGACCATCGAGCTCGGCGGCGACCGCGGCGAGCTGGTGCTGGAGTTCCTCGGCCGTGGGCACACCGAGGGCGACATCGTCGCCTGGCTGCCGAAGCAGGGGGTCGTCTTCGCCGGCGACCTGGTCGAGTCCCAGGCGGCGCTCTACACCGGCGACGCGTTCCACTTCGACTGGGCCGCGGGCACCCTCGACCGCATCCAGGCCCTCGGGGCGACGCAGTTGGTCGGCGGCCGCGGCGCCATCGCCCGCGGCCGGGACCAGGTGGACGCCGCGATCGAGCAGACCCGCGACTTCCTGCTGACCATGCAGCGCACCGTCGGCGAAGCGCACCGCTCCGGCGGCACCCTGAAGGACGCCTTCGCCGCCACCCACGAGGCGCTGGCCCCGAAGTACGGCCGGTGGCCGATCTTCGAGCACTGCCTGCCCTTCGACGTCCAGCGGCTGTGGGACGAGCTCGACGGCATCGAGCGCCCGGTCATCTGGACCGCCGAGCGCGACCGCCAGGTCTGGGACGAGCTGCAGGGCTGATCGGTGAGCGACCTGCCCGTCCTCGTGCTCGGCGCCGGCCCGGTCGGCCAGACGGCCGCGCTGCTGCTGGCCCGCTGGGGGCTGCGGGTGGTCGTGCTCGACGGCCGGCCGCACCGCGACCCGGTCGGGAGCAAGGCCATCTGCCAGCAGCGCGACGTCCTCGACGTCTGGGACGCCGTCGGGGTGGGGGCCGAGGTGGCCCGCCGCGGCGTCACCTGGACCACCGCGCGCACCTTCCACCGCGACCGCGAGCTGTTCAGCTTCCGGTTCGCCGACCGCGGCCGGTCCCCGTTCCCGCCGTTCGTCAACATCTCCCAGTGCGAGACCGAGGAGCTCCTGGACGAGCGGATCGCCGCCGAGCCGCTGGTCGAGGTGCGCTGGGCGCACCGGGTGGCCGGCATCGCCCAGGACGACGCCGGCGTGCGCGTCGACTGCGAGGGCGGGCAGACCGTCCACGGCTCGTACCTCATCGCCTGCCCGGGAGCCCGCGGGGACGCCGTCCGGTCGGCGCTGGGCCTGACCTTCGACGGGCAGACCTTCGGCGACCAGTTCCTCATCTGCGACATCCGCACCGACCTGCCCGGCTGGGAGACCGAGCGGCGGTTCTACTTCGACCCGGAGTGGAACCCCGGGCGCCAGGTGCTCATCCACCCCTGCCCCGGCTCGACGTTCCGCATCGACTGGCAGGTGCCGCCGGAGTTCGACCTGGCCGCCGAGGAGGCCTCGGGCGCCCTGGACCGGCGGATCCGCCAGGTCATCGGGGACCGCGACTACGAGATCGTCTGGAAGTCGGTCTACCGCTTCCACTCCCGGGTGGTCGACCGGATGCGGGTCGGCCGGGTGCTGGTCGCCGGCGACGCCGCGCACCTGGTCTCCCCGTTCGGCGCCCGCGGGCTCAACTCCGGGGTGCTCGACGCCGAGAACGCCGCGTGGAAGGTCGCCTTCGTCGTCCGCGGCTGGGCGCCGGAGTCGCTGCTGGACAGCTACTCCGCCGAGCGGCACGCCGCGGCCCTGGAGAACCTCGAGGTGACCGGCGCGACCATGCGGTTCCTGGTGCCCGGCAGCGAGGCCGAGGCCCGGCACCGGCTCGACGTCCTGGAGCGGGCCGCGACCGATCCGGCCGCCCGGGCACAGGTCGACTCCGGCCGGCTGGCCGAGCCGTTCTGGTACGTCGACTCCCCGCTCACCACGCCCGACGAGCGCCGCCCCTTCCCCGGCCGGCCGGCCCGCGGCGACGTCCCGGTCCCCGCGCCGGGCGTCCTCGTCCCGGACTGCCCGGTCACCGTGCCCGGCCGGCCCGACGTCGTCCGGCTGCGCCAGCTCGCCCGCGAGGGGATCACCCTGCTGGCCGGGGACGACGCCGCGCTGCCCGCCCCGCCCGCCGGCGACCTCCCCGTGTCCGTGCACCGCATCCGCGACCTGGACGCGTCGCCGGTGCTGCGCGAGGCGCTCGGCGCCCGGCCCGACGAGATCTGGGTGCTGCGGCCCGACGCGCACGTCGCCGCCGTCCTGACCTCCCCCGCCGACGTGGCCCCGGCGGTGGCCCGGCTGCTGGCCCGACCTGAGCAGGACCCTCGTGCCCCCCACCACTCGCAGGCTCGCGGCGGGAGCCTCGAGACCGTCCACTGACAGGAGGCATCCCCATGGCGTTCTACCGGCAGGTGGGCAGCGTCCCACCCAAGCGGCACACCCAGCACCGCCGCCCCGACGGCGGCCTGTACTACGAGGAGCTGGTCGGTGAGGAGGGCTTCTCCAGCGACTCCGCGCTGCTGTACCACCGCGGCGTTCCCTCGGCGATCGTGGACGCGCGCCCCTGGGAGCTGCCCGACCAGACGCTGACCCCCAACAGCCCGCTGGTGCCCCGGCACCTGAAGCTGCACGACCTGTTCCCCGGTGAGGAGCACAAGGCCGTCGACCCGGTCACCGGCCGCCGGCTGGTGCTGGGCAACGCCGACGTGCGCCTCTCCTACGCCGTCTCCAGCCTGCCCAGCCCCTACTACCGCAACGCCACCGGCGACGAGTGCGTCTACGTCGAGCGCGGGTCGGCCACCGTGGAGACCGTGTTCGGCGCGCTGGAGGTGGCCCAGGGCGACTACGTGGTCATCCCGCGGACGACCACCCACCGGTGGATCCCCACCGGGACCGAGCCGCTGCGCACCTACGCCATCGAGGCCAACTCCCACATCGCCCCGCCCAAGCGCTACCTGAGCCGGTACGGGCAGTTCCTGGAGCACGCCCCCTACTGCGAGCGCGACCTGCGCGGCCCGGCCGAGCCGCTGCTGGCCGAGGGCACCGACGTCGAGGTCTACGTCAAGCACCGCGGCACCGGGCCCGGCGGGCTGGCCGGCACCGTCCACGTGACCCCCGAGCACCCGTTCGACGTCGTCGGCTGGGACGGGCACCTCTACCCCTACGCGTTCAACATCGCCGACTACGAGCCGATCACCGGCCGGGTGCACCAGCCGCCGCCGGTGCACCAGGTCTTCGAGGGCGCCAACTTCGTCATCTGCAACTTCGTGCCGCGCAAGGTCGACTACCACCCGCTCGCGGTGCCGGTGCCCTACTACCACTCCAACGTCGACAGCGACGAGATCATGTTCTACGTCGACGGCGACTACGAGGCGCGCAAGGGCTCGGGCATCGGCAAGGGCTCCATCTCCGTGCACCCCGGCGGGCACTCGCACGGCCCGCAGCCCGGCGCGGTGGAGCGCTCCCTCGGCGTGGAGTTCTTCGACGAGACCGCCGTCATGGTCGACACCTTCCGGCCGCTGGACCTCGGCGAGGCCGGCCGCGCCGTGGACGACGGGAAGTACGCCTGGTCCTGGTCGGGCCGGGGTCCCTCGGCATGACCACCTGGCCGGACCTCCCGCCCGACACCGGCTTCGGGCCGGACAACCTCCCCTACGGCGTCTTCTCCACCCCCGGCACCGCGCCGCGCACCGGGGTCGCGATCGGCGACGCCGTCCTCGACCTGGCCGCGGCCACCGGGGACGACGCGCACGCCACCGGCTCGCTCAACGCCTTCCTGGCCCGCGGGCCGCGGGCGTGGTCGGAGCTGCGGGCCCGGCTGACCGCGTGGTTCACCGACGAGGCGCACCGCGGCGCCGTCGAGCCCCACCTGGTGCCGCGCTCGGAGGTGACCCTGCACCTGCCGGTCGAGGTGGCCGACTACGTCGACTTCTACAGCTCGCAGCACCACGCGGAGAACCTGGGGCGGATGTTCCGCCCGGACTCCGCGGCGCTGACGCCCAACTGGAAGCACCTGCCGATCGGCTACCACGGCCGCTCCGGCACGGTGCAGGTCTCGGGGACGCCCGTGGTCCGCCCCCGCGGCCAGCGCAAGGCGCCCACCGAGGAGCTGCCCACCTTCGGGCCGTCGCGGCGTCTCGACATCGAGGCCGAGGTGGGCTTCGTCGTCGGCGCGCCGTCCGGCCTGGGCCGCCCGGTGCCGGTGCGCGCCTTCCCCGACCACGTGTTCGGCGTCTGCCTGGTCAACGACTGGTCGGCCCGTGACATCCAGGCCTGGGAGTACGTGCCGCTGGGCCCGTTCCTCGGCAAGTCCTTCCTCACCTCCGTCTCGCCGTGGGTGGTGCCGCTGGCCGCGCTGGAGGCCGCCCGGGTCGCCCCGCCGGTCCGCGACGTGCCGGTGCTGCCCTACCTCGACGACGCCGGCGCCGGGTCCTGGGGCCTGGACCTCACCCTCGAGGTCCGGCTCAACGGCGAGCTGGTCAGCTGCCCGCCCTTCGGCGGCCTGTACTGGACCGCCGCCCAGCAGCTCGCGCACCTGACCGTCAACGGCGCCTCGCTGCGCACCGGCGACCTCTACGCGTCGGGCACGGTCAGCGGCCCGGGGAAGGACCAGCGCGGGTCGTTCATCGAGCTGTCGTGGGGCGGCACGGAGCCGCTGACCCTCGCCGACGGCAGCACCCGCACGTTCCTCGAGGACGGCGACGAGGTCACCATCTCCGCCACCGCGCCCGGGACGGGGGGCGGCCGCATCTCCCTGGGCGAGGTCACCGGCCGGGTCGAGGCGGCCCGCGCACCGTGAACAGCCCCGCGCCGGCCGCGGAGGGGCCGCGGCGGCCGGCGACCGGGAGGCCGGACGGCGGGGTCCGGGGAGGGAGGTCGACGGTGGCGGACGACGGCGCGGGCACGCCCCAGTCGCAGACGCTGGACCGCGGCATCCGGATCCTGGAGCACCTGGCCGCCGTGGGGACGCCGCAGCCGATCGGGGAGATCGGGCACGCCCTCGGGCTGCACCGCTCGATCACCTACCGGCTGCTGCGCACGCTGGAGGACCACCAGCTCGTCGAGCGCGACGCCGCCGGGCACGTCGCGCTGGGGCTCGGGATCGCCGCCCTCGCCCGGGGCGTGCGCACCGGCCTGCAGGCCGCCGCGCGCCCGCGCCTCGACCAGCTCGTGGCGGAGCTGAGCATGACCGCGTTCCTCGTGGTGCGCGCCGGGGACGAGGCGGTGACCGTGACCAGCGTGGAGCCGCACGACTCCCCCGCGCACGTCACCTACCGGCCGGGCACCCGGCACCCCGTCGGGCGCGGCGCGCCCGGCCTGGCGCTGCTGGTCCCCGAGGCGCCGTCCCCGGAGGACCGGCCCGAGCTGGTGGCGGCCCGCCGGACCGGCTGGGCGACGTCCCGGGGCGAGGTCATCCCCGGCATGCACTCGGTGGCCGCGCCGGTGCTCGGGCCCGACGGCCGGGCGCGCGCCGCCCTGGCCGTCGTCTACGTCGACGGCTCGATCGACGTCGCGCGGATCGGCCGGGCCGTCGCCGCGGCCGCGGCCGAGGTCGGCGCCGCCCTCCGCTGACCGGCTCCCCGACGGCGGGGCGGCCTGCCTCCGGCCGGACCGGCTCAGGCGGGCGGTACCGGACCGGTCCGCCGCGGCGCCCCGAGGGCGAGGCCGGTGAGCGCCAGGACCAGCCCCGCCACGGGGAGGGCGACCATCGCGACCGCCACGGCGCCAGGTCCGGCCTGGGCGGTCCCGTGGTGCCCGGTACCGGCCGGCAGCAGCGGGTGGGCGCCGAGCATGGCGGCGGACACGACGGCGGTCCGCAGCCACGCCCGGCGGCGCGGCAGCAGCACCAGGTGCACCGCGCAGGGCAGGCAGGCCGCCGCCATCGCCAGCAGCACGACCACCCGCACCGACGAGGGGACCGCCCCGGTGGCCAGGGCCAGCACGTGGACCCCCGCCGAGGCGGCCGCCACGAGCGCCGCGCACCAGCGCACCGGCGCGAGGCCCCGCTGCGCGTGGGCACGCGATACACGCACTTCACACGCCGGGACCCCGGCTGTAACTTGGGTCACACAGTCTTTCTACACCCGTAGAACCAAGACAGGGAGCCCTCATGGCTGCGGACACCACCACCGCCCCCTCCGTGACCCACCCTCTCGAGCAGCTCGGTTCCGCCGACGTCACCGCGGCGCGGGCGGTCCTGGACGACGCCGGCCTGATCAGGGACTCGACCCGGTTCGTCTACGTCGGGCTGGAGGAGCCGCCGAAGTCGCAGCTGTACGGCGACGGACCGGTCCCGGACCGCCGGGTGCGGGTGCTCCTGCACGACGTCACCCGGCCCGACGCCCACGACGTCGTCGTCTCGGTGACCGACCGGGCGATCGTCTCCGACCGCGCCCTGGACGCCGCCACCGACGGTCAGCTGCCGGTCCTCGACGAGGAGTTCGCCCTCGTCGAGGAGGTGCTGGCGACCGACGAGCGGTGGCTGGCCGCGCTGGCGGCCCGCGGGCTGGACGTGGCCGACGTGCGGGTGGCCCCGCTGTCGGCCGGGGTGTTCGAGTACCCGGAGGAGGAGGGCCGGCGGATCCTGCGCGGGCTCGCGTTCCGCCAGGACTCCCCCGAGGACCACCCCTGGGCCCATCCGATCGACGGGCTGGTCGCCTACGTCGACGTCATGGCCCGGTCGGTCGACCAGGTCATCGACATGGGCCCGGTGCCGATCCCCGAGGAGCACGGCAACTTCACCGACCCCTCGCTCACCGGGCCCCTGCGCACCACGCAGCGGCCGATCGAGATCACCCAGCCCGAGGGCCCCAGCTTCACCCTCGAGGGCAACCTGCTCGCCTGGGAGAAGTGGCAGCTGCGGATCGGGTTCGACGCCCGCGAGGGGCTGACGCTGCACCAGGTCGGCGTCCTCGACGGCGACCGGCTGCGCCCGGTCCTGCACCGCGCCTCGATCGCCGAGATGGTCGTCCCCTACGCCGACCCCTCCCCCGTCCGGTCCTGGCAGAACTACTTCGACACCGGCGAGTACCTGGTCGGCCGCTTCGCCAACGCCCTCGAGCTCGGCTGCGACTGCCTCGGCGACATCACCTACCTGGACGCCGTCATCGCCGACGAGCGGGGCAACCCGCAGGTGCTGCGCAACGCGATCTGCCTGCACGAGGAGGACTTCGGCATCCTCTGGAAGCACACCGACCTGTGGGCCGGGTCCGCCGAGACCCGCCGCCAGCGGCGCATGGTGATCAGCTTCTTCACCACCATCGGCAACTACGACTACGGCTTCTACTGGTACCTCTACCTCGACGGCACCATCGGGTTCGAGGTCAAGGCCACCGGCGTCGTCTTCACCTCCGCCTACCCGGGTGCCGGCTATCCCTACGCGTCGCAGGTCGCGCCCGGCCTCGGGGCGCCCTACCACCAGCACCTGTTCAGCGCGCGGCTGGACGTGCTGCTGGACGGCCCGACCAACACCGTCGAGGAGCTGGACTTCGTCCGCGTCCCGCTGGGCCCGGACAACCCGCGCGGCAACGCGTTCACCCAGCGGCGGACGACGCTGCGCCGGGAGTCCGAGGCCCAGCGGATGGCCGACGCGGGCACCGGCCGGATCTGGCACGTCAGCAACCCGCACAGCCGCAACCGGCTGGGCGAGCCGGTCGCCTACGCGCTGTACCCCGAGGGCCAGCCGGCCCTGCTGGCCGACCCCGGCAGCTCCATCCACCGGCGGGCCACCTTCGCCACCAAGCACCTGTGGGTGACCGCCTACGACCCGGCGGAGCGCTACTCCGCCGGCGACTTCGTCAACCAGCACGAGGGCGGCGCCGGCCTGCCGCAGTACGCCGCCGCCGACCGGGACCTCGAGGGCACCGACATCGTCGTGTGGCACACCTTCGGGCTCACGCACGTCCCCCGGCCCGAGGACTGGCCGGTCATGCCGGTGGACCGCACCGGCTTCCAGCTCAAGCCGGTCGGCTTCTTCGACCGCAACCCCACCCTCGACGTCCCGCCCCCCGCCAGTGCCCACTGCCGCAGCCGGTCCGCCGGCGGCTCGACCGAGGACGGCCCCTGCCATGAGTGAGCTCTCCCCCACCCAGCCGGCGCCCGCCGCGGCACCCCCGTCGCCGGACGGCACCGGGCACCGGGGGCTGCGCGGGTCCATCGGCGTCGTCGGCATCGTGTTCCTGGTCGTCGCGGCCGCCGCACCGCTCACCGCGATCGGCGGGGCGCTGCCGGTGATGCTCGCCATCGGCAACGGCCCGGGGAACCCGATGGCCTACGTCGTGGCCGCCGTCGTCCTGCTGCTGTTCAGCGTCGGCTACGCGGCGATGAGCCGGCACGTCGTCGACGCCGGCGCCTTCTACGCCTACGTCAGCAAGGGCCTGGGCTCCCGCGTCGGCGTCGGCGCCGCCGGGCTGGCCCTGCTGACCTACACCGCCATCCAGGCCGGCCTGTACGGCCTGGCCGGGGCCACGGCCCAGGGCCTGGTCGTGCAGTACGGCGGGCCGGACCTGCCCTGGTGGGTCTGGGCCTTCGTGCTCATGGCCATCGTCGGGCTGCTGGGCTACCGCAACATCGACGTCGGCACCAAGGTCCTCGGGGTCCTGCTGACCCTGGAGGTCGCGGTCATCGCCGTCGTCGCGGTCGCCATCCTCGTGCAGGGCGGCGCGAACGGCATCGACGCACAGTCGTTCACCCCGTCGGCGTTCTTCTCCGGCGCCCCCGGGATCAGCATCATGTTCGCCATCGCCTCGTTCATCGGCTTCGAGGCCACGGCCATCTACGGCGAGGAGGCGCGCAACCCGCGCCGGACGGTGCCGCTCGCGACCTACGTCGCGGTGGTGTCCATCGGCGTCTTCTACGCGCTGTCCAGCTGGGCGATCGTGCTGGCCTTCGGCTCCGACGACGTCGTGGCCGCGGCCCAGGCCGACACCGCCGGGCTGGTCTTCTCCGCCGCGGCGCAGTACGTGTCCCCGGCGGTCGCCGACATCATGGCCGTGCTGCTGCTGACCAGCATCTTCGCCGCGCTGCTGGCGTTCCACAACGCGGTCGCGCGCTACCTGTTCGCCCTCGGGCGGGAGCGCCGGGCACCGGCGGTGCTGGGGCGGTCGCACGCCCGGCACGGCTCGCCGCACATCGGCTCGCTGACGCAGACGGCGTCGGCGGCGGTCCTCGTGGCGGTGTTCGTGGTGGCCGGATCGGACCCGGTGCTGCAGCTGTTCACCTGGATGTCGGGCCTGGCGACGGTGAGCATCCTGGTCGTGATGGTGCTGACCAGCGTGGCCATCATCGCCTTCTTCGCCCGCACGCGGGTGGACCGGCGGATCTGGCACACCCGGGTGGCCCCCGCGCTGGGCGCGCTGGGGCTGGTCGGCGTCACCGCGCTGGTGCTGAGCAACTTCACGACGCTCATCGGCGGCGACGCCACCCTGGCGACCGTGCTGCTCGTGGTGATCGCGCTGGCCTTCGTGGCCGGCGTGGGGGTCGCGGCGGCCACCCAGCGCCGGGCAGTCGAGCACGCGGACTCCTGAGGCGTCCCCTGCCACCGGCTCCCCGCCCCCTCCTCGGTCAGACTGGCTCCGGGACGACGAGGGGGCGGGGAACCGGTGCCGAAGCTTGTGGACCGCGACGCGAGGCGGCGGGAGATCCTGGAGGTCACCTGGCGGCTGATGGCCACGCGGGGGGCCGACGCCGCCACCATGCGGGAGATCGCGCGGGCCGCCGGGTACGCCAACGGCGCGCTCGCCCACTACTTCGCCAACAAGGACGCGCTGATCGAGGCGGCCTTCACCTACGTCTTCGACCGGACGAACGAGCGCATCCGGGCCGCCGTCGAGGGCCGGCGCGGCCTGGCGGCGCTGCGCGCGTTCCTCGTCGAGGTCCTGCCGACGACGGAGCTGACGCTGCTCGAGGCCCGGATCGTGCTGCCCTTCTGGAGCCGCACGGTCACCGACGGGCGGCTGGCCCGCATCAGCGACGAGGCCATGCAGACCTGGCGACGCGACCTGTGCCGGCTGCTCGCCCAGGGGCGCGAGGACGGCGACGTCACCGTGGCCACGCCGGACGACGTCCTGGCCGAGCACCTGCTCGCGATGGCGATGGGGCTGCAGGTCCTCGCGCTGCTGCCGACGGCGCCCACCGCCGCCGACACCCAGCTCCGGATGCTCGACGACCACCTGGCCCGCCTCCGGGCGGCCTGAGCCCAGAGGCGCCCGGGCGCCGGGGGTTGCCCGGGGACGCGGCGGTGCGCGAGACTTCCGGAGCCAATTACTGAACGGTTGGTCGGGAACTCGGTCCCCGACGGCACCGCGAGGAGGACGCATGGCGATCGTCCCGGCCCGGGTGGGCGTCATCGGCGGTGGCCGCATGGGCGCCGGCATCGCGCAGGTCTTCCTCGCCGCCGGCGCGCAGGTGAGCGTGGTGGAGGCCGGCGGCGCGGCCGCGGAGGCCGCCCGCGGGCGGGTGGCCGACGGGCTGGCGGAGGCCGCCCGCCGCGGCAAGCTGGACGGCGACGTCGACGGCGTGCTCGGCCGGCTGACCCTGCTGGAGACCCCCGCCGGCCTCGGCCGGGACACCGACCTGGTGATCGAGGCCGTTCCCGAGCGGGCCGACCTGAAGGCCGAGGTGCTGGGCGCGGCGGCGGCCGCCGCCGGCCCCGCCGCCGTGCTGGCCACCAACACCAGCTCCCTGTCGGTGACCGAGCTCGCCGCGACCCTGGAGCGCCCCGCCCGCTTCCTGGGCCTGCACTTCTTCAACCCGGTGCCGGCCTCGAAGCTGGTGGAGGTCGTCGTCGCCCCCGAGACCGACCCGGTGGTGGTCGAGGCCGCCCGCGGCTGGGTGCGGGCGCTGGGCAAGACCGACGTCGTGGTGCGGGACTCCCCCGGTTTCGCCTCCTCGCGCCTCGGCGTGCTGCTCGGCCTGGAGGCCATCCGGATGCTCGAGGAGGGCGTGGCCGACGCCGAGGCGATCGACACCGCGATGGAGCTGGGCTACCGCCACCCGATGGGGCCGCTGCGCTCCACCGACCTGGTCGGCCTCGACGTCCGGCTGGCGATCGCCGAGTACCTGCACCGCACCCTCGGCGAGCGGTTCGCCCCACCGCAGCTGCTGCGCGACAAGGTGGCCGCCGGCGAGCTCGGCCGCACGACCGGCAAGGGCTTCCACACCTACCCCTGACCCCCAGGAGCCGACATGGCCTCAGGAGCCGACATCGCCTCAGCGGCGCTGGACCACGCCGTCCTCGTCGACCCGTCGACCTACGAGGACGGGCCGCCGTTCGACGTGCTGCGCCGGCTGCGCGCCGAGACGCCGGTGACCTGGGTCGAGGAGCCCGCGCTGCACGGCCAGCCGGCCGGCCCGGGGTTCTGGCTGGTGCTGCGGCACGCCGACGTCGAGCGGGTGCTCAAGGACACCGCCACGTACTCCTCGTGGCTGGGCGCCACCCAGGTGCGCGACGCCGCCGACCTGCCCTGGGTCCGCCGCATGATGCTGAACATGGACCCGCCGGACCACTCACGGCTCCGGCGGCTGCTCTCCCGGTCGTTCACCCCGCGCGCCGTCGCCGCGCTGACCGCCTCGATCGAGGCCACCGCCGCCCGGCTGGTCGACCGCATGCTGGACGGCGCGGCCGAGGGCCGCTGCGACTTCGCCAAGGACGTCGCCGCGGACCTGCCGCTGCTGACCCTCGCCGACGTGCTCGGGGTGCCGGCCGAGGACCGCTGGCTGATGTTCGACTGGTCGAACCGGGTGATCGGCTGGCAGGACCCCGACTACGCCACCTCGGCCGCCTTCGACGTCTCGGGCGGGACGGCGATGGCCCGCGCGGCCGTCGCGCTGCGCCCCGCGCCGGACGCCGACGGCCGGATGCCCGATCCGCGCACCCGGGCCGGCATGCCCGACCTCTACGCCTACGCCCGCCTGCTGGCCGAGGAGAAGCGCCGCGCGCCGGGCAGCGACGTCATGTCGATCCTCCTCGCGCAGGTCGACGAGGCCGACGGCTCGGTCACCGACGCCGAGTTCGAGAACACGTTCTGGCTGTTCGCGGTCGCGGGGAACGAGACGCTGCGCAACGGGCTGCCCGGCGGCCTGGTGGCGCTCCTGCAGCACCCCGACCAGCTGGCGGCCCTCCGCGCCGACCCCGCGCTGCTGCCCGGCGCGGTCGAGGAGATGCTGCGCTGGTGGACGCCGGTGATGGTGTTCCGGCGGACCGCCACCCGGGACGCGGAGCTCGCCGGCGCGCGCATCCGGGCCGGTGACAAGGTTGTCGTCTCGTTCACCTCGGCCAACCGGGACGACGCCGTCTTCGCCGACCCCGACGCCTTCGACGTCCGCCGCTCCCCCAACCCGCAGCTGTCGTTCGGGCACGGACCGCACTTCTGCCTGGGCGCCCAGCTGGCCCGGGTGCAGATGCGGGCGCTGTTCGGCGAGCTGCTGCGCCGCACCGGCACCCTGGAGCTCGACGGCGCGCCGGCGCTGCTGCGCTCGAACTTCCAGCGCGGGGTCAAGCGGCTGCCGATCCGCTGGACCGCCGCGTAGCGGAGTCAGACCGGGGCGGGGTCCCGCCCCCCGCGCCCCCCCCCCGGGCCGGGGGCCAGGGGGGGC
>NZ_JAQISV010000034.1:0-56982 GCF_048569675.1 Geodermatophilus sp. CPCC 206100 | reverse complement strand
CTCGGGAGCGGTTTCCGCTCCCGAGCGACTCCGCTCAGGCCGGGGGCCAGGTGTTGGCGACCATGGTGAGGACGTCGTAGGTGGCCACCGGCCGGCCCGCGGTGTCGACCACGACGGCGTCCCAGCGGACCTCGCCGTGGTCGGCGCCGCCCCGCGGGGTGATCTGCTTGCAGGTGAGCGTGACCGTCAGCTGCTCCCCCGGCTTGACCGGCGTCAGGAACCGCAGGTCGTCCACCCCGTAGTTGGCCAGCACCGGGCCGGGCGCCGGGTCGACGAAGAGCCCGGCCGCCCACGAGACGATCAGGTAGCCGTGCGCGACCCGGCCGCCGAACAGCGGGTTGGCCGCGGCGGCCGCCTCGTCGGTGTGCGCGTAGAAGGTGTCGCCGGTGAACTCGGCGAAGTGCTCGATGTCCGCCAGGGTGATCGCGCGCGGGCCGGCGGTGATCGAGTCGCCGATGCGCAGCTCGGCCAGCGACTTGCGGAACGGGTGCACGCCGTCGTCGGTGCGCCGCGCTCCGGTCACCCAGCGCCCGCCGACGGCGGTGAGCACGTCGGGCGAGCCCTGGACGGCGGTGCGCTGCATGTGGTGCAGCACGCCGCGGATACCGCCGAGCTCCTCGCCGCCGCCGGCGCGGCCCGGGCCGCCGTGCACCAGCACCGGCAGGGGCGAGCCGTGGCCGGTGCTCTCCGCCGCGTCGTCGCGGTCGAGCACCAGGATCCGGCCGTGCGCGTGCGCCGCCCCCAGTACGAACGCCCGGGCGAACTCCCGGTCGGCGGTCACCACCGAGCCGACCAGGCTGCCCTGGCCCCGGGCGGCCAGCTCCACGGCCTGCGCCACCCCGTCGTAGGGCAGGACCGTGCTGACCGGTCCGAACGCCTCGACGTCGTGCGGCTCGGCCGCGCCGAGGTCGTCGCAGCGCAGCAGCATCGGCGGCAGGAAGGCGCCGCGGTCGCGGTCGGCGCCGACCACCTCGAAGCGCTCCGGATCGCCGGCGACCAGCTCGGCGACGCCGCGCAGCGCCTTGAGCGAGCGCAGCACCTGCTCGCGCTGGTCGAGGCCGGCCAGGGCGCCCATGGTCACGCCCTCGGCACCCGGCGCCCCGACGACGACGCGGGACAGCCGTTCCCGGGTGGCCTCGACGACGTCGTCCACCAGCGCGCGGGGCACGAACGCCCGGCGGATCGCCGTGCACCTCTGGCCGGCCTTCACCGTCATCTCGGTGACCAGCTGATCGACGAACAACCCGAACTCGGGGGTGTCGGGGCCGGCGTCGGGTCCGAGCACCGAGCAGTTGAGCGAGTCGGCCTCGGCGTTGAACCGCACCGAGTTGGCCACGACCGCGGGGGAGCTGCGCAGCGCGCGGGCGGTCGCGGCCGACCCGGTGAACGACACCAGGTCCTGCCCGGCCAGCCCGTCGAGCAGGCCGGTCGGGCTGCCGGCGAGCAGCTGGACCGAGCCCTCGGGCAGCAGGCCGGACTCGACGACGGCCCGGACCACCGCCTCGGTGAGGTAGGCGGTCTGGCTGGCCGGCTTCACGATCGTCGGCAGGCCGGCCAGGAACGCCGGCGCCAGCTTCTCCAGGAACCCCCAGACCGGGAAGTTGAAGGCATTGATCTGCACGGCGACCCCGCGCAGCGGCGTGTAGAGGTGCTGGCCGGCGAAGGTGCCGCCCCTGCCGAGGGGCTCGACGGGGCCGTCGAGGACGACGGTGTCGTCGGGCAGCTCACGGCGCCCCTTCGACGCGTAGGAGAGCAGGGTCCCGACGCCGCCGTCGACGTCGACCGCGCTGTCCCGGTCGGTGGCGCCGGTGCGGCGGGAGAGGGCGTAGAAGGCGTCCTCGTCCGCCATCAGCCGCAGACCCAGCTGCTTGAGCAGGCCGGCCCGCTGGGAGAACGTCAGCTCGCGCAGTGCCGGTCCGCCGACGGTGCGGGCGTGGTCGAGCATCGCGGGCACGTCGAGGCCGGTGCTGCTGATGCGGACGACGGTCTCGCCGGTGACCGCGTCGGCGATCGGCGTCCCGTCGTCCGGCGCCGCGTACCACCGCCCCGCGACGTAGCTCTCCAGGAGGGGCGCTGAGCTGGTCATGGTGCTCTCCTCGCGTCCCGGCGGGGACCGGGCCCGGCAGGGGTCGGTGGGCGGGGGTCAGGACCTGGCGCGCAGGCCCTCGAAGGTCGTGGCGACGAGCGCGTCGGCGAGCTCGTCCGCCGACAGCCCGCCGTCCGGGCGGTACCACTCGGTGAGCGAGTTGACGGTGCCGAACAGCAGCCGGCTGGTGACCGCGGGGTCGACGTCGGGGCGGACGTCGCCCTCCTCCTCCGCCGCGCGGACCAGGTCGGTGACGATCCGGTCGAACTCCCGGCGGCGCTCCAGGGCGGCCTCCTCGACCGGGGAGTTGCCGCGCACCCGGAGCAGCAGCGTGACGAAGGACAGCTGCTCGGTGAGCACCCGCACCGAGCCCCGGACGACGTGCTCGAGCCGGTCGATGGCCGGGCCCGTGGTGGCGCCGGGCTCCTCGGTGACCGCGAACAGCGCGTCGAGCGCGCGGTCCAGCGCCAGCCGGAGCAGCTCGACCTTGCTGGCGACGTGGTGGTAGATGGCCGACTTGGTGACGCCGAGCCGGGTGGCGAGCTCGTCCATGCTGGTGGCGTCGTAACCGCGCTCGTTGAAGACCGCGACGGCGACGTCGAGCAGGGAGTCCAGCGAGTGACCGGGCCGCCCCCGCCGTCCGGCCGTGGTGCTCGAGGCGGTCACGCCCCCGTCCGCTTCCGCAGGTCGCGCAGCCGCTGCAGCTTGCCCACCGACCGCGGGAGGGTCTCGGGGTCGACGACCAGGACCTCGATGCTCGTGCCGACCATGTCCTTGACGCCCTTCGCCACCTCGGCGGCGGCGGCGTCCCGGCGCTCGGCCGGGCTGTCCGGGCGCGCCTCGATCCGGCAGGTCAGGTGGTCCAACCGGCCGCGCGTGGTCAGCTCCAGGGCGAAGTGCGGGCTGAGCCCCGGCGTGCGCAGCACGATCTCCTCGATCTGGGTGGGGAAGAGGTTCACCCCGCGCAGGATGATCATGTCGTCGGTGCGGCCGGTGACCTTCTCCATCCGGCGCATGCCCGGCCGAGCCGTCCCCGGCAGCAGGCGGGTGAGGTCGCGGGTGCGGTAGCGGACGACCGGCATGGCCTCCTTGGTCAGCGAGGTGAAGACCAGCTCCCCGCGCTCGCCCTCCGGCAGCACCTCGCCGGTGAGCGGGTCGATGACCTCGGGGTAGAAGTGGTCCTCCCAGATGTGCAGCCCGTCCTTGGTCTCCACGCACTCCTGGGCGACGCCGGGTCCCATCACCTCGGACAGGCCGTAGATGTCGACGGCCTGGATGTCGAGGCGCTGCTCCATCTCGCGGCGCATCTGCTCGGTCCACGGCTCGGCGCCGAAGATGCCGATCTCCAGGCTGCTGGCGCGGGGGTCCAGCCCCTGCTTCTCGAACTCGTCGATGACGGTGAGCATGTAGGACGGCGTCACCATGACGATCCGAGGCCGGAAGTCGGTGATCAGCTGCACCTGGCGCGGGGTCATGCCGCCGGACACGGGGACGACGGTGCAGCCCAGCTGCTCGGCGCCGTAGTGGGCGCCCAGCCCGCCGGTGAACAGGCCGTAGCCGTAGGCGTTGTGCAGCACGTCGCCGGGGCGCCCGCCGGCGGCGCGGATGGAGCGCGCCATGACCGTCGCCCACGTGCCGAGGTCGCGCTCGGTGTACCCCACCACGGTGGGCCGGCCGGTGGTGCCGGAGGAGGCGTGCACGCGGCGCACCTGCTCGCGCGGCACGGCGAACATGCCGAAGGGGTAGTTGTCGCGCAGGTCGGTCTTGCTCGTCGTCGGGAACCGCGCCAGGTCGGCGAGCTCCCGGCAGTCGTCGGGGTGCACCCCGGCGTCGTCGAAGGCCCGGCGGTAGTGCGGCACGTTCTCGTAGGCGTGCCGGAGGCTCCACCGCAGCCGCTCCAGCTGCTGGGCCCGGAGCTCGTCGAGGGACAGCCGCTCCGCCGGGTCCAGGGTCCCCGGGTCGGGCGCCGTCCCGAGCCGCCGGGTGGTCTCGCTGGTCGCAGCCGTCATGGCGGGTGCCTCCGTGGTCGCCGCGTCGTCGCCGGACGGTCGGCGGGGGCCGGTCCTCCCCAAATACCGACCAGATGGTCAGGTAACCAACTCCGCCCCGCGCCCGCTGTCAAGACCCCCGGCGCCGGCGCGCGCCCGGTCTTGTGCCGGGCGCCGTTCTCGGGCACACTCTTTACCGACCAAGCGGTCAGTAAATGACCTCCCGCCGTCGCGAACGAGGGAACGAGATGTCAGCGCCGACTCTGGACCGGCCCGGGGGCGAGAGCCCCGTCGACACCGCCGCGCTGCAGGAGCACTTCGACACCACGATCGCCGCCGAGCACCGGATCGAGCCGCGGGACTGGATGCCCGAGGGCTACCGCAAGACCCTCATCCGGCAGATCGCCCAGCACGCGCACTCGGAGATCATCGGCATGCAGCCCGAGGGCGACTGGCTGCTGGCCGCCCCGAGCCTGCGGCGCAAGGCGATCCTGCTGGCCAAGGTCCAGGACGAGGCCGGCCACGGCATGTACCTGTACTCCGCCGCCGAGACCCTGGGCGCCGACCGCGCCGACCTCACCGACAAGCTCATCGAGCGCAAGCAGAAGTACAGCTCGATCTTCAACTACCCGACGCTCAGCTACGCCGACGTCGGCGTGATCGGCTGGCTGGTCGACGGCGCGGCGATCTGCAACCAGGTGCCGCTGTGCCGCTCCTCCTACGGGCCCTACGCGCGGGCGATGATCCGCATCTGCAAGGAGGAGTCCTTCCACCAGCGGCAGGGCTACGAGCTGCTGATGACGATGATGCGCGGCACCCCGGAGCAGCGGGCCATGGTGCAGGACGCCGTCGACCGGTGGTGGTGGCCCTCGCTCATGATGTTCGGCCCGCCGGACGACGACAGCCCCAACTCCGCGCAGTCGATGGCGTGGGGCATCAAGCGGCACAGCAACGACGAGCTGCGCCAGCGCTACGTCGACATGAGCGTGCCGCAGGCCCAGTTCCTCGGCGTCACCCTCCCCGACCCGGACCTGGCCTGGGACGCCGACAGCGGCCACTGGCGCTTCGGCGCGATCGACTGGGACGAGTTCAAGCGGGTCATCGGCGGCCAGGGCCCGGCCAACGCCGAGCGGATCGCCCGCCGGCGTGCCGCGCGCGACGACAACGCCTGGGTGACCGAGGCCGCCACCGCCTACGCCCGCAAGCACGACGACCGACGGGCGAGCGGGAGCGCCGCGTGAGCCTCACCAGCGAGGGCGGGCACGGCGCCGTCCCCACCGGGCCCGAGGTGCCGGTCGAGCCGAGGCCGGCCACCAGCCGACGGGACTGGCCGCTGTACGAGGTCTTCGTGCGCGGCAAGCGCGGCATCAACCACGTCCACGTGGGCTCGCTGCACGCGCCGGACGACGAGATGGCCGTGCACGCCGCCCGCGACCTCTACACCCGGCGCAACGAGGGCGTGAGCATCTGGGTGGTCCGGGCTGCGGACATCACCGCCTCCAGCCCCGACGAGAAGGACCCGCTGTTCGCCCCGAGCGGCGACAAGGTCTACCGGCACCCGACGTTCTACGAGATCCCCGAGGACGTCCCGCACATGTGAACCACCCCCTCCCTCCCCACCACCGCTCGGTAAGGACCCCCTCCTCCCCACCCCTCGCACGCTCGCGGCGGGGCCCGGGAGGGGGCCGGAAAGGCTCTCCTGTGCATGAGGAAACGGTCTACGAGGCGCTGGACCACGCTTCCGGGGGCGAGGGGCACTGGGCGTTCGGCACCGGCTTCGACGAGCCGCTGGCCGGCGTGGACACCACCGTCCCCGAGGGCATCGACCCGGCCGACCTCGGCGAGTACTGCCTGATGCTCGGCGACGACGCCCTCGTGCTGGCCCAGCGCCTGACCCAGTGGATCACCGCCGCACCGGAGCTCGAGGAGGAGGTGGCGGTCGCCAACACCGCCCTCGACCTGCTCGGCCAGGCCCGGCTGCTGCTGGCCCGCGCCGGGTCGGTGGGCGTGCTCGGCCGCTCGCGGGAGAAGGCGACGGAGAGCATCCCCGACGAGGACGCCCTCGCCTACTTCCGCGACCCCGACGAGTTCCGCCACACCGACCTGGTCGAGGCCCCGAACGGCGACTTCGCCCAGACCATGGTCCGGCTCCTGGTCGCCGCCACCGTGCGACTCGCCGTCTTCCACCGCCTGCGGGAGTCGCGGGACCCCGTGCTGGCGGCGGTCGCGGCCAAGGGGGTCAACGAGCTCGCCTACCACCGCGACCACGCCGCCCGCTGGGTGCTCCGCCTCGGCGACGGCACCGAGGAGTCGCACCGCCGCACCCAGGCCGGCGCCGACGCCGTCTGGCCGCTGCTGGACGACGTCTTCACCGCCACCGACGTCGAGGCGCGGCTGGCGCGGGCCGGCGTCGCGGTCGACCCGGCCGACGTGCGCGACGAGGTGACCGACGTGCTCACCCAGGTGCTGGAGCGGGCCACGCTACGGGTGCCGGCGGAGCCGGCCGACGCACCCCCGCGCGGGCGCCGCGGCCAGCACACGGCGGAGCTCCCCGAGCTGCTCGCCACCCTGCAGGGCCTCGCCCGACGGCACCCGGCGGCCACCTGGTGACCGCGCCGACCGCGACGACCGGCCCGCGCGCGGTGGCCGAGACCGTCACCGACCCCGAGCTGCCGATGCTGACCCTCGCCGACCTCGGCGTGCTGCGCGACGTCCGCGTCGAGGACGGCGGGACGGTCGTCGTCGACATCACCCCGACCTACTCCGGCTGCCCGGCGATGGGCACCATGCGCGCGGACCTGCTGCACGCGCTGCACCGGGCGGGCTTCCCCGACGTCGAGGTCCGCACCGTTCTCGCCCCTGCCTGGAGCACCGACTGGATCAGCGCCGAGGGCCGCCGCAAGCTGGCCGCCGGCGGCATCGCCCCGCCGCGGAGGGCACCGGTCCGCCCCGCGGGCCCGGTGCCGCTGCAGCTCGGGCCGACCCGCCGCACCGCCGCCTGCCCGCTGTGCGGATCGGACGACACCGAGGAGCTCAGCGAGTTCAGCGCCACCGCCTGCAAGGCCCTGCGCCGCTGCCGCAGCTGCCGCGAGCCCTTCGAGCACGTCAAGGAGATCTGAGTGACTCCCGCCCAGGCCCCCGCCCGCCGCCGGCCGCGGTTCCACCCGCTGAGAGTGGCCGCCGTCGAGCGGCTCACCGACGACGCCGTCGCGGTGACCTTCGACGTCCCGCCCGAGCTGGCCGAGGACTACGCCTTCAAGCCGGGCCAGGCCCTCACCCTGCGCCGGGTGGACGGCGACCGCGACGAGCGCCGCTCGTACTCGATCTGCGCCCCCGTCGGCGCCCCGCCGCGGGTCGGCGTCCGGGAGGTGCCCGGCGGGTTCTTCTCCTCCTACCTGGTGCACGCGGTGCGCCCGGGCGACCAGATCGAGGTGCTGCCGCCGTCGGGCACCTTCACCGCGGACCTGTCGGTGCCCGCCGACCACGTGTTCGTCGTCGCCGGCTCCGGGATCACCCCGGTGCTCTCGCTGGCCGCCAGCGTGCTGCGCGACGGGCGGTCCACGGTCACCGTCTTCTACGGCAACCGGCGCACCAACACCGTCATGTTCGCCGACGAGCTGGCCGACCTGAAGGACCGCTACGGCACCCGCCTGCAGCTGGTGCACGTCCTCTCCCGCGAGCCGCGGGACGCCGAGCTGACCAGCGGCCGGCTCGACGGCGCCCGGCTGCGCACGCTGGTCGACCACCTGGTCGACGCCGAGCACGTCGACCACTGGTGGCTGTGCGGCCCGCACGGGATGGTGGCCGACGCTCGCGAGCTGCTGGCCGAGCTCGGCGTCCCGGCCGAGAAGGTGCACCAGGAGCTGTTCTACGTCGACGACGTCCCCCCGGAGCCGGTCCGCGGCGACGAGGAGACCGTCACCGGCCCGAGCAGCCAGGTCACCGTCGTCCTCGACGGGCGCACCACCACCCTCGCCCTCCCCCGCGACGTGCCGGTCCTGGACTCCGCCCAGAAGGTGCGCGGCGACCTCCCGTTCGCCTGCAAGGGCGGGGTCTGCGGCACCTGCCGGGCACGGGTCACCGAGGGCGAGGTGCGGATGCGGCGCAACTACGCGCTCGAGCCCCGGGAGGTCGAGGCGGGCTACGTGCTCACCTGCCAGTCGGTGCCGCTGTCGGAGACCGTCACCGTGGACTTCGACGCGTGAGCGGCGACCGGGTGCTGCGGGTCGACGTCGGCCGGGGCGTGGCCACGCTGACCCTCGACTCCCCCGCCAACCGCAACGCGCTGTCCCGCGCGATGCGGGCCCAGCTGCGGGAGGCACTCGCCGGCGCGCTGGCCGACGACGCGGTCCGGGTGGTCGTGCTCGACCACACCGGCCGGGTGTTCTGCTCCGGCATGGACCTCGCCGAGGCCGCCGGCGGCGCTGCCGAGGACCAGGGGGTGAACGAGTTCCCGGCGCTGCTGGAGACGATCTGGGAGTCCCCGAAGCCCGTGGTGGCCACCGTGCGCGGGCCGGCCCGGGCCGGTGGCGTGGGCCTGCTCGCCGCCTGCGACGTGGCGGTCGCCGCGACGTCGGCGACGTTCGCGTTCACCGAGGTCCGCATCGGCATCCTGCCGGCGGTGATCTCCGCGGTCTGCCTGCCCCGGATGGTGCCGAACGTGGCGCACCGGCTGATGCTCACCGGGGAGGTGTTCGACGCGCAGACGGCCCTGACGGGCGGCCTCGTGGACCTGGTCGCGCCGGACGACGGGGTCGATGCCTGCGTGGCCGCCCAGGTCGAGGCCCTCGGGAAGGGCGCGCCGCTGGCCCTGGCGGAGACCAAGCGCCTGCTGCGGGCGGCCCGCACCGGGCCCCTGGGCGACCGGTTCCCGGACCTGCTGGGGCTGTCCGCGCGGTTCTTCGCCGGCGAGGAGGGCCAGGAGGGCATCGCCGCGTTCCGCGAGAAGCGGCCCGCCCGCTGGGTGCCCGCGTGATCCCGGTCGCCGCCGGTGCGACCGCGGAACTCGACGTCGTCGTGACCCCGGAGATGACCGTGCACTTCGACGAGCTCGGCCCGGTGCACCCCGTCTACGCCACATACACGATGGCCAAGCACTTCGAGGAGGCCGGTCGCAAGCTGCTGCTCCGGCACCTCGAGCCCGGCGAGGCCGGCATCGGGCGGTCGGTGTCGGTCGAGCACCTCGGTCCGAGCTGGGTCGGGGACCGCCTCCGGGTGACCGCCCGCTGCGTGGAGGTGCAGGGCAACCGGCTCACCTGCGCGTGCACCGCCGTCGATCCCGGCGGCCGCGAGCTCGGCCGCGGCACGACCGTCCAGGCCGTCCTCCCCGAGGAGGCCCTCCAGGCCCGCATCGGGGCAGCGGCCCGCGACCGGCGGAGGACGCCGCCCGATCGGGGTGAGCCGGGACACTCCTCCCGGTAGCGTCGTCGCCACCACACACCGGCCTCGCGGCCGGGTCGGACGGCGTGGGGAGTGCCATGTCTGCTGGATCGGCCACCGCACCTGCCGGGCGCGAGCGGGTCAGCGCCGAGGAACGCAAGGTCCTCGCCGCCACGCTCGCCGGCACCACCATCGAGTGGTACGACTTCTTCATCTACGCCCAGGCCGCCGGCCTGGTGCTGGCGCCGCTCTTCCTCGCGCCGGTCAGCGAGGACTCCCCCGGGCTGGCCACGATCATCTCGCTGGCCACGATCGGCATCAGCTTCCTGTTCCGTCCGCTGGGCGCGATCGTCGCCGGCCGGTTCGGCGACCGGCTCGGCCGCAAGCGGATGCTGGTCTTCACGCTCGTCCTCATGGGTGCGGCCACCGCGCTCATCGGCCTGCTGCCGACCTACGGCCAGATCGGGATGGCGGCGCCGGCCCTGCTCATCGCGCTGCGGATCCTGCAGGGCTTCTCGGCGGGCGGCGAGTGGGGCGGCGCGGCGCTGATGTCGGTCGAGCACGCGCCGGTCGGCCGGCGCGGCCTGTTCGGGGCGTATCCGCAGATCGGCGTGCCGGTGGGCATGATCCTGGCGACCGGCGTCCTGTGGGTCCTCACCACGGTGACCACCCCGGAGCAGTTCCAGTCCTGGGGCTGGCGGATCCCGTTCCTCTTCTCCGTGGTGCTCATCGTCATCGGCTACCTGATCCGTCGCGCCGTCGAGGAGAGCCCCGCCTTCCAGGAGATGCGGCTGCGGCGGAAGGAGTCCTCGGCACCGCTGCGCGACCTCTTCCGGACCAACACCAAGGAGGTCGTCCTCGCCGCGCTCATCTTCATCGCGAACAACGCCGCGGGGTACCTGCTCATCGCCTTCTTCATCGCCTACGCGAGCGGGACCCTGGAGATGCCCCGGGAGTCGGTGCTGCTGGCGACCACGCTGGCCTCGTTCGGCTGGCTGGCGTTCACCATGTACGGCGGCGCGCTCTCCGACCGCATCGGCCGGGTGCGCACCTTCCAGATCGGCTACGCGCTGGTCTTCGTCTGGATGATCCCGCTGTTCCTGCTCATCGACACCCGCAACATCTGGCTGTACGGCGTCGCGCTGTTCCTGCTGACCGTCGGGCTGGGGCTCTCCTACGGGCCGATGTCGGCGATGTACGCAGAGATGTTCCCGGTCGCCGTCCGGTACTCCGGGGTCTCCATCGGCTACGCCCTCGGCGCGATCCTCGGCGGCGCCTTCGCCCCCCTCATCGCCGAGGTGCTCCTGCAGTCGACCGGGTGGTCGGGGTCGATCGGCGTCTACATCATGGTGCTCTGCGTCATCTCCTTCGCGGCGGTGACCGCGGCCGGCGAGACGCGGGGGAACAACCTCCGGGTCGCCGAGGCCCACGAGCAGTTCGTCCGCGAGCACCCCGACGAGGCCCGCGAGCTCGGCCGGGGGCGGTGAGCGGCCGCCGGGCCCGTCCCGGTCGTCGCTCAGCCCGCCGTCGGGGTCCCGTCCCGCGCGGCACCGGGGTCCCCCACGGCCGCCGGCCGGTCCGGTCCCCTGCCCGCGCGCAGGACGTCGATGCTGAGGACCGCCCCGGCCACGGACATCGCCGCCGCCACGGCGAAGGGCAGCGCGAACCCCCCGCTCGCCTCCGCCAGGAACCCGCCCATGGACGTGCCGCACGTCTGGGCGAGGGCGAAGGCCAGGGTGCAGCGGGCGAAGACGGCGGAGAACTCCCGCCGCGGCAGGACGTCGGCGAGGCGGGCGGCCACGACGGAGGGCAGCCCCGACATCATCGCGCCGAAGACCAGGGCCGAGACCGTCGCCAGCGGCTCGGCGCCGGCGAGGACCAGGAGGATGGCCCCGGCCATCAGCAGGTGGCCCAGCACCAGCGCCTGCCCGCGGCCCCACCGGTCCGAGAGCTGGCCGAGCAGCACCCCGCCGACGACGAGGGCGGCGCCGACCACCGTGTACACCGCGGAGGCGTGCCCCGGGGAGAAGCCGGCGTCCTCCAGGGCCGCGACCAGGTAGCTGGTGTAGATCGAGTACGCCAGGCCGTAGGCCGCGTAGCCCCCGGCCAGCCCGCGCCACCCCGGGACCTGGCGCAGGGACACCGGGCGCCCGGGCTCCTCGGCCGGGGACCGCGGCCCCGCGCGGAGGAACCCCAGGCACGCTCCGAGCACGAGCACGGCGAAGACCGTCTCGACGAGGTAGACGCCGCGCCACCCGGAGTCGCCCCCGCCCGCCCGGAGCGAGGTGAGCCCGCCGGCGAAGACGATGCCCAGGCCGATGCCGGACCCGATCAGCCCGATCGCCGCACCCCGGCGGGACGCGGCCACGACCCCGCCGACGAAGCCCGGCGACGGGAGCCAGATCAGCGCGGCGCCCCACCCGGTCAGCGCGAGGCCGGCGGCGAGCTCGGGCACGGTGGCCGACCGGGTGAGCAGGACGAGGCCTCCCGTGCAGCAGGCCAGCCCGAGCCGGATCCAGGTCGCCGGGCGCAGCCGCCGTCCCAGCGTCCCCACCACCAGGACGGCCAGCACGTAGGCCGCCACGTTCACGGCGCCGACGACCCCCGCGACCGCGTACGAGCCCGCCAGCTCGCGTTCGATCGACGGGAGCACCAGGGAGTAGGTGAACCGGCCGAAGGCCTGGGCGACGGCCGACGCCAGCGCGACCAGCGCGACCAGGCCCCACGCACCGGTCCTCACCGCAGCCGCCCGGTGGCCGGCCGGGGGTGGGACGGGGGCACCGCGGTCCTCTCCGGTCGCGCTCAATGCGGTGCGTCGCGGCGCGCGAGGACGGCGGCCGTGCCGGCGGCGGCGGCCTTCACCGCGGTCGCGGACCCCTCCGGCCGGAACCGGGTCGCCGGGCCGGTGACGCTGATGGCCGCGACCGGCCGCTCGACGGCGTCCAGGACCGGAGCGGCCACGCAGACGATGCCGACCGCCGACTCCTCGTACTCGTAGGCCACGCCGGTCTCGGCGACCCGGTCCAGCTGGCGGCGCAGCAGGCCGGGCGCGGTGACCGTCCGCGGCGTCCGGCGGGCCAGCCCCGTCTCGACGACGCGGGCCAGCAGCTCCGGCGGGGAGTGGGCCAGCAGGGCCTTGCCGATCGCCGTGCAGTGCAGGGGCATGCGCCCGCCGATCCGGGACGGGGAGGTGGCCTGCCGGTGGCCGCCGATCTTCGCGACGTAGACGACCGACGCCTCGTCCAGGACCCCGAGGTGCACCGTCTCGTGGGTCCGCTCGTAGAGGTCCTCCATGAACGGCGTGGCCACCTCGAGCAGTCCCCGCTCGACGGAGGCGCGCATCCCCAGCTGGAACACCTGGCCGCTGAGCCGGTACCCCGCGTCGGCCTTGTCGAGCAGGCGGACCTGCACCAGGTCGCCGACGACCCGGTGCAGCGTCCCCTTCGGCATGCCGGTGCGCCGCGCGAGCTCGGCCAGGCTCACGCCGTGGTCGTCGGCCCGGAAGGCGAACAGCACGGCCACGACCTTGCCCAGGACGGTGCGCAGGTCCACCGGTGGCTGGTCCGGGGGCGGCGAGGTCATCGGGTGCGGGCGGTCAGCGCGCGGCGGACAGGTCGCGGAGGACGGAGCCGATGAACGCCTCCACGCCGAAGGCGTACTGCTCGTCGCTGGGCAGCTCCACCAGCCGATCGGAGAGCTCCACCAGCCGGGGGAAGTCGTCGGCCGGCATGGCGGCGTAGAAGTGCCGCTGCTGGCGCCGCAGCTCCTCCCCCTCCCCGCCGGGGCGGCCCCAGGGCCGGGGGGCCTGGTAGCTGGCGAACCCGATCGCGTAGGTGATGAGGAAGCCGTAGCAGCGGACGGCCAGCGGCCCGGGGATCCCCGCCGAGACCAGCCGTTCCAGGACCGCCTCCATGGCCCCGCGCCGGGCCACCGGGCTGGTGGTGACCCGCGTGGCGAACAGCCGGACCACCGACGGGTGGGAGCGCATGAGGTCCAGGAAGACGCGGGACACGACGCGCAGCGCGGTGGCCGGGTCCTCCTCCGGCTCGGGTTCGGGCAGCTCGAGCCGGCCGAGGACGTGGTCGGCCATCGAGTCGAGCAGCTCCTCCTTGCCGCGGAAGTAACTGTAGAGCGTCATGGTGCCCACACCGAGCTCCGCGGCCAGCCGCCGGACGGTCAGCCCCGACAGGTCGTTCTCGGCGTCGGAGATCCGCAGCGCCGCCTCCAGGATCACCTCCGGCGACAGCGCACTGGCCCGCGCGTCGACGCCGCGGGCACGGTCCTGAGCCACGGTGCCTCCTCCTGCTCGATCGGGTGCGGTGCGGTCGAGCCCCGTCCGGCACGTCCGCCGTCGAGGCTAGTGGGGCGCCCGGACCGGCCCCGGTCCGCCGGTGTCAGCGGGCCGGGGCGGCCGACAGCCGCGGGCTCACCTCACGGGCGAACGTGCTCAGCAGCTCGTCCGGCAGCGTGTAGGAGCCCACGTGCTGCAGGAAGACCGCCGTGGCCCCCACCTGGGCGACGGCCGCCAGCCGGGCGGCGATCTCCTCGGGGGTGCCGTAGAGGCAGAACTGCCGCGCGAAGGCGGTGACCGCCTCGTCCGAGACGTACCGGTCGCAGGCGCGGACGGCGAGCTCCCAGTCCTCGGCGTGCACCAGGTCCGGGTACACCCCGGGCACGTGCTGGGGGACGTCGACGTGCACCCCGGCCAGCGCGAGGAACGGGCCGCCCCCGTTCTGCGCGATCCCCGCGCAGATGGGCTTGAGCTCGCGCGCCGCCGCGGGGACGTCGTCGGTCACCCGGCAGAACGCCGACACCGTCATCGACACCCGGCCGGCCTTCCCGGCGGCCGCCGCCCCCTCCTGGACCCGGGCCGAGCTGGCCGCCAGGTTGTCCGGCGCCACCCCGGACAGGAGGATCACGCCGTCGGCGATCTCCCCGGCCAGGCGCAGGTTCTTCGGGCCGCTGGCGGCCATGTGCAGCGGCACGGGCGCCGGGTCCCGCAGCCGGGAGCGGACGCCGAGGAAGTCCACCTCCTCCCCGTCGAGGAGGGCCCGGATGACCCCGACCCGCTCGCGCATCTCGGCACCGGTCGACGGCCGCAGCCCGACCGGCTGCACGGAGCTGTTGCCGACGCCCAGCCCCAGGGTGAACCGCCCGGGGGCCACCTCGGCCACCGTGCGCGCCGCGGAGGCGACCACCGCGGGATGGCGGGTCACCACGTTGGTCACCGCGGTGCCGACGCCGATCCGCCGCGTGCCGGCGGCCGCGGCGGCGGCGACCGCGTAGACGTCGCGCCAGAGCAGCTGCGAGTCGGGCAGCCACACCTGGTCGTAGCCCAGCGCCTCGGCCTGCTGGACCACCTCCACCAGCTCCCCCACCGGCCGGCACGGGGGGATCCGGATACCGACGCGCAGCCGGGGCGCCGCGGCACCGGGCGCCGCGTCGAGGGGGGTCTCGGTCCGGTCGGTCGAGGAGGTCACTGCTCGGTCTCCGTTCTCGTGGTGGGGACGCCGGCCGGGCCGGCCTCGGGGTGGGCGGCGGCGCGGGCGGCAGCAGGCGCCCCGTTCCCGGACCGGCGGTCGATCCGGCCCAGGAAGGCCTCGACGACCGCGGCGAACTGGACCGGGTCGGCGTCCACGGCCGCCACGCCGACCCCCTCGAGCGGGGTCGCCTCGACGTCGGGCAGCGCCGCCGTCAGCCGCGGCACGTCCGGCCGGGAGAACTCGTCGAACTCGCCGCAGACGACGAGCGCGGGCGCGGTCACCCGGCCGATGCGCTCCTCCATGCGGTAGGCGTTGACCGCACGGTGTCCCTCCTCGACGCGCTCGCCCGCGACCAGGGCGTCCCGGACGAGGCGGTCGAGGAGGTCGGGCCGGTCGGCCGGGTAGTAGGGCAGCCGCGCGCGCCACAGGGCCGCGAGGTGGGCGCCGTCCCGGGGGGCGTCCACCTCGTCGATCGGCGGGCGGGCCGCGACGCGCCGGCGCCGGTCGGCGTCGACGAAGGGCACCCCCGACAGCACGAGCGACCGGACCAGCGACGGCTGCGCGGCCGCCACCTCCAGGGCCACGACCCCGCCGGTGTGGTGGCCGACCAGGTCGACCGAGGTCAGCCCGAGGTCCGCGCACAGTTCGAGCACGCCCTCGGCGAACAGCTCGATGGTCCACGCCTCCTCCGGCGCGGCCGAGGCGCCGAAGCCCAGCGTGTCCATCGCGATCGCCCGCCGGGTGCGGCCGAGCAGGGGCAGCACGTCGCGGTACTCGTCCCAGGAGCGCGGCGTCTGGTGCAGCAGCAGCACGGGCGCCCCGGCGCCGTGCTCGACGTGGTGGACCTGGCCGAACCGGGTGTCGGCGTAGGCCCGCCTCATCGGCGCCGGGCCGGCTCGGGGACGACGCGGACGTTGGTGCCGCGCCCGGCCCGGGCCAGCCAGCCGGCCAGGGTCCGTCGCACGGCGGGCAGGGCCGCGGCCCCGGCCAGCGCGGCGAGGACGACGACGTTCTTCACGGGAGCTCCCCTCGGAGGGTGGGTGGGACGCGCGGTCAGTGACCGCGACGCCGCTCGGCGGGCTGGACGACGAGGTCGCTGCGCTCGACGTGGCGGCGGAAGGCCGTCAGCGAGAGGTCGGGGCGGTACAGCTTCTCCGGCGGGGCGTCCATGACGTCGACCATCCAGGCGTCCTGGGCGGTGAACTGGCCGTGGAAGAGCCAGCGGATGGCCGCGAGGTACTTGAGCTTGAACACCTGGGCCCTGAGGCCCTCCTCGAACCGCACCATGAGCTGCACGTACCGGACGGAGTCGGCGTCGACCGGCACGTACCACTCGTAGTGGATGAACTCGGGATAGGCCACGCGCAGCAGCCCGGGCAGCCGGATGGAGACGAAGCCGGGGATGTCCAGCCCGGCGATGACGGGGTTGATCCGCCTGCCCTTGCCGGGCCGGTCGGGCAGGGGCCGCCGCTTCCACCACCGCTTGTTGGTCCAGGTGCCGTACCCCGGGTAGTGCGCCTCCCAGTGGATCTCGTCCTGGACGCGGACCAGCCACCCGTCCCGCTCCACGATCCGGGTCTTGTTCCAGGCCGGCATGACCTTGAACAGCCGCCACAGCGCCGTGTTGTGCAGGTACTTCGCGTGCCCCTCGTCGAAGCCGTTCTCGGCGGCGAACCGCCAGTTGCCCCTGCGGACGTCGTTGCGGCCCCCGAGCACGAACGCGTTGTCGTTGAGCTCGTCGGGGATGTCCCGCTCGACCGGCGGCGGCGCCTCGCCCTCGGGCACGTCGCCGATGTAGATCCACAGCAGGCCGAACCGCTCCTCCACCGGATAGGTGGCCACCGAGACGCGGCCGCAGATCGGGGAGTCCGGCCCGTCGGTGAGGACCGCGCAGAGCCGTCCGTCGGTGAGGTCGTAGGTCCACCCGTGGTAGGGGCAGCTGATCGTGCCGGGGAACTGCCGGCGACCGAGGGACAGCGGCACCCCGCGGTGCGGGCAGCGGTCGTGCAGGCCGCGGACCACGGCGCCGTCCCGGATGAGGACGATCCGCTCGCCGCAGACGGTGACGGGCACCGGCTTGTCGCCGACCTCGCTCGTCCACACGGTCGGGTACCAGTAGTTGCGGAAGCCGACGACCGCCGCGTCGTACGTCGTCCAGGCCGACCAGTCCGCGCCGGCCTGCACCGGCGGTCCCGGCACGACCGGCGTGGTCGGCTCGGTCGCGCGGCCGGACGTCGGGCGCGGGCGGGCGCGCGGCGCCCGCCGTGGTGCCTCGGCAGGCGCGGGGGCGGTCGGGTGCTGCGGGTGGGCCGTCATGTCGTCTCCGTCCGAGAACGCGTGGTCGTACGATGTACGGTGCAGATCGGCCGGACAACGGGGGGTCCCGTCCCACGGGACGCCCCGCGCCCGGAGGTCAGGCGTCGAGGAAGAACTCGGCGACCCGGTGCGGATCGCGGGTGCGGGTGAGCGCGAGGAGCAGCAGCAGCCGGGCCTTCACCGGGGGCAGGTTCCCCGCCGAGACGATGCCGCGCGCCACCGACGTGGGGCGGACGCTCACCCGGCCGGAGCCCGTGCGGCTGGCCTGGCACACCACCACCCCGCCGTCCGCCGCGGCCTCGAGGGCCGCCTGCTCGGCCGGCGTCGGGAAGCCCGCCCCCGTGCCGGCACTGACGATGCCGGCGGCACCGGCCCGCACGCTCGCGTCGATGAGCGCGCCGTCCGCCCCCAGGTAGGACACGACGACGTCGACCCGGGGCAGCTCCCCCAGCCCGCCGACGGGGAACGCACCCTCCGCCGGCCACGGCTCGCGGCGGTGGGAGAACACGATCGCCCCGTCCGGCTCGACGAAACCGAGCGGGCCGAGCTCGCCGCCCCGGAAGGCGTTGAGCCGGGCGGTGGACGCCTTGGTGACGTCCCGGGCGGCGTGGACGGTGTCGTCGAGGAGCACGAGCACACCGCGGCCGGCGGCGACCGGCGCCGCGGCCAGGCGGATGGCGTTGAGCAGGTTCAGCGGCGAGTCCGAGCTGAGCCCCGACGCGGGCCGCATCGAGCCGGTGACCACCACCGGCGTGGCCGACGACAGCACCAGGGCGAGGACGAAGGCGGTCTCCTCCAGGGTGTTCGTGCCGTGGGTGACCACGACGCCGTCCACCGCGGGGTCGGCGACGAGGTCCGCGACCAGCCGGCCGAGCCGCACGACGTCGTCCACCTGGAGTCCGTGGCTGGGCGCGCCGGTGAACGGCACCGGCCGCACCCGCGCCACCTGCCCCACCTCCGGGATGAGCCCGAGGAGCTCCTCCACCGCGTGCTGCCGGTCCAGCTCGCCGTAGAACGCCAGGTCCAGCCGGTCGCGCCCGCGGGCGCCGATGGTGCCGCCCGCGGGAACGAGGGCGACGGTGGGCAGCTGCTGCGACACGAGGGGCTCCTTCCCGATCCGGCCGCGAGGAGGGCCGGTCAGAGGTCGAGCACCAGCTCGTCGGTCCGGGCGCGGGACACGCAGATCAGCATCGAGCCGGCGGCGTCGGCCGGGAGCACCGAGTCGCGGTGGTCCGGGACGCCGCCGAGCACCGGGGTCTCGCAGCTCCCGCACACGCCGTCACGGCAGGCGTTGGCGACCGGGACGCCGGCCCCGTCCACGGCGTCGAGCACGCTGCGGTCGGCGGGGACCGGGACCCGGAGCCCGGACCGGCGCAGGACCACCTCGAACGCCCGCTCGTCGGCGGGGTCGACCTCGTCGCGCGGCCGGGCCTGGAACCGCTCGACGTGCAGCGCGCCGGGCGGCCAGTCGGCGCAGTGCGCGGTCACCGCCGCCAGCAGCGGCTCCGGGCCGCAGCAGTAGACGGCGACGCCCGGGCGCGGGGGGCCGACGGCGGCCGGGAGGTCGATGAGCCCCCGCTCGTCGGCCGGCTCCAGCGCCACGCGGTCCCCGTACGCCGACAGCTCGTCGAGGAAGGCCATCGACCGCCGCTGCCGGCCGCCGTACGTGAGCCGCCACGGGCGCCCGGCGCGCTCCGCCGCCGCGATCATCGGCAGCAGCGGGGTGATGCCGATGCCGCCCGCCACGAACACGTACTCGTCGGCCGCCGCCAGCGCGAAGTGGTTGCGCGGCCCGCCGACCTCGACCAGCTCGCCGGGGCGCAGCGTCTCGTGCACGTACCGCGAGCCGCCGCCGGACCGGTCCTCGCGGAGGACGGCGATCCGATAGGACCGCCGGTCCGCGGGGTCCCCGCACAGGGAGTACTGGCGCACCTGGTCGGGCAGCCCGAGGTCGATGTGCGCACCCGGTGTCCAGGCCGGCAGCAACCGCCGCTCCGGATCGGCGAGGACGACCGACAGGACGCCGGCCGCCTCCTGCTGCAGCGCGACGACCTCGGCCTCGACGACCCCGTCCGGCTCGTTCATGCCGACCCCTCCTTCACTCGTACGTTGTACGATACAGCGTAAGGACTGGAGCGCAAGGACGGGGAACACCGGGGTCCGCTGGGCGGACCGGCGTGGTTCCCCCCGCTGGCTGCGGCCTCGTAGCGTCGTCGCGGTCGTCCGCACCCGAGGAGGGATCCGCGCCCCGTGATCGGCACCAGGCACCGCCTCGCCGCGGGCGACGCGGCACGGGACCGGCGGTGAGGATCGGCGCCGTGCTCCCCACGAGCGGGCCGCTCCCCCTGCAGCTCGGCGTCGTGGCGATGGGCCAGGCCGCCGCCGACGCCGGCGCGGCCGGGCTGTGGGTGGGCGACCACCTGGTCCTGCCGCGGCAGACGGTCGACAACTACCCGTACAGCCCCGACGGCCGGCTGGCCTGGGACGCCGACCGCGACTACCTCGAGGCGCTGACGACGTGCGCGCACCTGGCCGGGGCGGTCCGGTCGGACTGCACGGTGGGAACCGCCGTCCTGGTGCTGCCGCAGCGGAACGTCCTGCAGACGGCCAAGGAGGTCGTCACCCTCGACCGGCTGACCGGCGGGCGTCTGCAGCTGGGCGTGGGCGCCGGCTGGAACGACGTCGAGATGGCGGCGCTCGGCTACCGCTTCGCGACCCGGGGCCGACGGTTCGACGAGATGCTGACCGTGCTCCGCGACTCCTGGCAGGGCCGGACCAGCGGGTTCGAAGGAACCGAGGTCCAGGTCCCGGCCGGCCTCGGGCTGCGCCCCCGCCCCACCCGGCCCGAGGGGCCGCCGCTGCTCGTCGGCGGGACGTCCCCGGCCGCGCTGCGCCGCGCCGCGACCCTCGGCGACGGCTGGCTGGCGCTGGCCGCGGTCGACACCTGGGACGCCGCGTCCCTGGGGAGCGGGATGTCCACCCTGCGGGCCGGCTGGGCGGCCGCCGGGCGGGCCGGGACCCCGCGGGCGGTCCTGAAACTGGCCTGCCCGGAGGGCGCGCTGCCCGACCTGCCGCGGCGGGTCGAGGAGGCCGCCGCCCTCGGGTTCGACGAGGTGGCCGTCGAGCTCCCCTGGCACCTCGGCGTCCCGCGCGCGGCCGCCGTCCTCGGCGCGCTGACGGCGACGCCCGCGGCCTGACCGCGGCTGCACCGCGGTCCGGCCGGGGCGCGGGGTCGCCGCGGTCAGTCGGTGTGCTCGCCGTACCACCCGACGAGCAGCTGCTCGTCCAGGTCCGGCACGGACGCCAGGCTGCCCTGCTCCACGAAGAACTCCGCCGTCCGCCGCGCCGCCTCGACGTCCTCGGCGGTGAGGTCGCGCACGGCGAAGTCGATCTGCGGGAGGATCTCCAGCGCCTGGTCGACCGGGATCTGCACGGCCTGCTCCATGGCCTCGGCAGCGGCCTGGGGGTCCTCCTGCACCCGCTCGTCGGCCTCGGCGATGGCCGCGGCGATGTCGGCCGCGGCCTCCTCGTTCTCCGACAGCCAGCCCGCGTCGGCCAGCAGCCACTGCGAGTAGCTGACCCCGAAGTCGCCGATGTCGGCGACGACCCGGCCGCCGGCCGCGTCGGACCGCGCGGCCCACGGCTCGAAGATGACCGTGGCGTCGATGTCGCCGCGCTGCAGCAGGGTCGGGATGTCCGGGGGCGCGACGTCGATGAACTCGATGCCCGCGGGGTCGATGCCCTCGTTTTCCAGGTACCGGAAGCTGGCCAGCCGCATCAGCCCCGGCACGTTGCTCATGGTGCGGATGTCGGCGGGCGACTCGATCCCGTCCCGCAGCACCACCTTGATGTACTGGTCGGACTGCTCGAACACCGCGAAGGCGCGCAGGTCCGGGGCCGTGGCCATCAGGCTGGTCGTCGTCGCGTCCGACAGCGTGGCGACCTCCGCCGCCCCGGCGATCACCGTCTGGCCGGCGGCCGGGCCGCCCTCGGTGGTCACGTACTCCACGTTCACGCCGTGGTCGGCGAAGATGCCCTCCTGCGCCGCCAGGTACACCGGCGCGTACGAGGCGTCGACGCCGGTGGCGATCCGGATGACCGGGCCGGCGCCGCCGCCACCGCCGGCGTCGTCCGTCGTGCCCTCCCCGCAGGCAGCGAGGGAGACCAGGGCGAGGACGGCCGCTGCGGCGAGGGCCGATCGACGGGACGTGCGCACGGCAGGTGCCTCCTCCTCGGAGTGGGGTGCGGGGGACGCCGGGCGACCGGCGGTGTGTGCCCCGGACGGTTCCCGTCCGGGACCGCGGCGGGCGGCCACCGCCAGGTCTCCCCGACGGCGGCCACCGGCCGGTCACAACTTGACGGAGTACCTCGCCAGCACCCGGGACGCGACGATCCGCAGGACCCGGTCGAAGAGGAACCCGAGGATTCCCAGCGTGATGATGCCGACGAACACCCAGTCGATCCGGCCGAAGTTGCGCGACTGCCAGATCAGCGCCCCGAGCCCCACGTTGGCCGCGACGATCTCGGCCGACACGATCGTCAGGAAGCTGTTGCCCATGGCCAGGCGGGCACCGGTGACGATCGAGGGGACGCTGGCCGGCAGGACGACCCACTTGAGGACCTGCCGCCGGTTGGCCCCCAGGCTGCCCGCCGCGCGGAGCTTGTCCTCGGGGATGGCCAGCACACCCGCGATCGTGCTGATGGTGACGATGAAGACCGAGGTGTAGAAGATCAGGACGACCTTCGAGGCCTCGCCGAGCCCCAGCCAGACGATCGCCAGGGTGACGAACGCGATCGGCGGGATGAACCGGAAGAACTCGATGTAGGGGTCCATCAGCTGGCGGATGATCTTCACCCGGCCCATCAGCAGCCCCAGCGGGGCACCGATGACGACGCCGAGGCCCCAGCCGATCAGGATCCGGCGGCTGGACGCGATCACCGAGTCGAACAGCCGGCCGTCCTTGGCGAGGTCGACGGCCGAGTCGAGGGTCTGCAACGGTGAGGCGACCAGGCTCGGCCCGTAGCTCACCGCCAGCAGCTGCCAGATCAGCAGCCCGACCCCGAGCGACAACGCGTACCGCAGGAGGACGGCGGCCGCCCCCCGGCCCTGCCCGCCGCGGCCGAAGACGGTGGTGCGGCCGGGCGCCTCGATGACGCTCACGAGTTCGTCCCGTCGTCCAGGCCCTGGTCGCGCAGGGACTTGTTCACCTCGGCGCCGATGTCCTCGCGCAGCCGTTCGTAGAGCGCGAGGAACTCCGGCGACGTGCGGTTGCGGGGCCGGGGCAGGTGCACCTCGTGGATCTGCTTGACGCCGGCCGCGGGACCGGCGGTCATCACCAGGACCCGGTCGGCGAGCAGCAGCGCCTCGTCGATGTCGTGGGTGACGAACACGACGGTGCAGGCGTTCTGCCGCCAGATGCGGTCCAGCTCGCCCTGCATGACCTCGCGGGTCTGCGCGTCGAGCGCGCCGAACGGCTCGTCCATGAGCACCAGCTGCGGCTCGTTGGCCAGCACCCGGGCCAGCTGGACCCGCTGCCGCATGCCCCCGGAGAGCTGGCCGGGCAGCTTGTCGGCCGAGTGGGACAGGCCCACCATCGCGATGTACTGGTCGGCGATGCGGCGCTGCTCGGCCCGCGACAGGCCGCGGGACTTGGGGCCGAACGCGACGTTCTGCCGCACCGTCAGCCACTCGAAGAGCACCTCGGTGCTCTGGAACACCACCCCGGCGTGCTGGTTGCGGCCGTTGACCGGCGCACCCGGGCCGGAGATCCGCCCCGCGCTGACCGGGACGAACCCGGCGATGGCCGAGAGCAGGGTGGACTTCCCGCAGCCGCTCGGGCCCAGGATGCAGAGGAACTCACCGGGCCGGATGTCCACGCTGGCACCGGAGACGGCGTGGAACGAGCCGAACGAGATGCCCACGTCCTCCAGGGTCACTCCGACGGCGTTCTCCGACGTGGTGGTGGAGGAGGCCGGCGGCGCCATGTGCGTCACGGTAGTCATTCGCCCTTCCCGCTGTACCAGTCGAGGAGCACCGCGCTCTCGACGTCGGGGGCGCTCTCCGCCTTGCCCGTGTCGACGTAGAACTGGGCCACCGACTCCAGACCCGGCAGGTCCTCGGCCGGGATCCCGCGCACCGCGAAGTCGATCTCGTCGATGGCGGTCAGCGTCTCCTCGACGGGCACGCTGGTCGCCGCCTCGGTCGCCTCGGCGGCGGTCTGCGGGTCCTCCTCGGTGCGCTCGGCGGCCTCGGCGAGGACGTCGGCGAGGGACTGGGCGGTGTCCTCGTTCTCGTCGATCCAGCTCTGGTTGCCCAGCAGCCAGTGGACGTAGGACCAGCCGTAGTCACCGGTGGTCATGACGATCTGGGCGCCCTGCTCCGCCGCGTTGGCCGGCCACGGCTCCCACATCACGAAGGCGTCGATGTCGCCGCGCTGCATCAGCGGCCCGGCCTCGGGCGGCCCGACGCTGATCATCTCGACGGAGGCCGGGTCGATGTCCTCGGACTCCAGCAGCTTGAGCGCCGAGAGCTCGGAGAGGCCCGGGACGAACCCGAAGCGCTTGGCCTCCGACACGTCGGCCAGGCCCTCGCGGAGCACGACCTTGAGGTAGTCGCCGGACTGCTGGTAGACGAGCATGGCCCGCAGGTCCTCGTTCTGGGGCAGGCGGCCGATGGCCGTCACCTCCGAGGTGCCGGCCAGGTTCACCGCGTCGGTGCTCAGGGCGTCGACCGCCTCGCCGCCGACGGCGAACTGCACGAGCTCCACGTTGAGCCCGGCCTCCTCGAACATCCCCTCGGCGTCGGCGAGGAAGAACGGGGTGTAGGCCGAGTCCACGCCGACGCCGATGCGGACCAGCGGGGAGCTGGCGCCCGCGCCTCCGCCGCTGTCGGTCGTGCCCTCACCGCAGGCGGCCAGCGAGCCGGCGGTCACCGCGGCCACTGCCCCGAACGTCAGGGCTCTCCTCGAAACGTTCATGACATCCTCTCCAGGGACGTTCGGAACGGGCTACACCCGGCCGGGGTCAGCCGGCCGCCGTGTCACAGAGCCGGCGTCCTTGCCGGTAGGCCCCGTGGGCGCGGGCCCCGGCCGGTCGAGCTCCGGGACGCCGGCCCCATACCGACCCCGACGAGGGGATCGGCGGTGAAGCGCACGCAGACATCAAGCCCGCCGTCGGTGCGGATGGACAAGGATGTGTCCCGTGACACGGGACACGACCTCGATGCTGGAGAAGACCGCCCTGCTCCTCGGCGCCTTCACGCCGGGCAGCGCGCTGTCGCTCAACCAGCTCAGCGAACGCACCGGGCTCGCGAAGTCCACCGTGCACCGGTTGATCCTCGACCTGCACGAGCTCGGCTGGGTCGCCCGCGTCGGGCAGCGCTACGAGCTGGGTATGGCGATCTTCGAGCTCGGCGAGTCGGTGCCCGTCAAGCACCGGCTGCGCGCCGCCGCGCTGCCGTTCATGCAGGACCTCTACGCCGTGACGCAGGAGACCGTGCACCTGGCGGTGCGGGACGGCCACGACATCGTCTACGCCGAGAAACTGCACGGGCACGCCTCCCTGCCGCTCCCCTCCCGCACGGGCGGCCGGGCACCGCTGAACTGCACCGCCGTCGGCAAGGCGCTGCTGGCGCACGAGACGCCGGCCATGCTCGACGACCTGCTCACCCGCCCGCTGCGCCGCTGGACGCCCCGGTCGATCGTCGACCCCGCGCAGCTCCTGCGGGAGCTCGAGTCCATCCGCCGGACCGGCGTGGCCGTCGAGCGCGAGGAGGCCACGCTGGGCGGCGCGTGCGTCGCCGCGCCGGTGCTCGTCGGGGGCCAGACGGTCGCCGCGCTGTCCGTCTCCGTGCCGATCGAGCGGTTCCGGCCCGAACGCCTGGGCCCCGCCGTGCGGACCGCCGCGCTGGGCCTGTCCCGCACGCTGGACACCAGCAAGGGGGCCTGACGGCGGCCCGGGCGCTCACCTCCCCCGGTCCGCCGCCTCCAGGTGCCCGGTGACGGCGAGGGCGACGTCCTCGCGCCAGGGGTTGGCGACGACCTGGACCCCGACCGGCAGGCCGTCCTCCACACCGACCGGCACGGCGGCCGCGGGGAGCCCGGCGAGCGAGCAGGTGTGCGTGAAGTTGAACCCCCGGAACCGGAAGTAGTCCTCGTCGGCGACCGCGCCCGGCGGCCGCCCGTGCGCCGGCGCGGGTCCGGCGACGACGGGCGTCAGGACGACGTCGTAGCCGCTCGTCCAGCGGCGGAGGCGGGACCGGAAGTCCAGGATCCGCTGGAGGACGTCGAACCACTCCGCCGACGTCGGCCGGGTCACCGTCATCAGGTCCAGGAACCGCGCGAACTGGGGCGCGTGCCGCCCGTCGCAGCCCTCGACCAGCGCCAGCAGGTCGGCTCCCCCGGACGCTCCGGTCGCGGCGAAGAAGAGCTCGGTGGCCTCCCTCGTGTCGGGCGGCCGCACCACCGTCACCTCGGCCCCCGCGGCGCGCAGCCGCTCCGCCGCCTCCCGGACCGCCGCCACGGTGCCGGCGGTCGGCTCCGCGACCCCGTCCTCCCAGTACACCGCGACCCGCAGCGCGGCGACCTCGACGGCCCGCCAGTCGCGCAGGGGGACGGGGACCGCGTACGGGTCCACCAGGTCCGGCCCGGAGACGACCTGCAGCAGCAGCGCCAGGTCCGCGGTGCTGCGCGCCAGCGGCCCGAGGCACACCATGTCTCCGTAGCCGCTGGCCCGCGACGGCGGCCACTGCCCGGTCTCGGGGACCCGCCCGGGGGTGGGCCGCAGCCCGAGGACGCCGCAGTAGTGCGCCGGCACCCGGATCGACCCTCCCCCGTCCGAGCCCAGGCCCAGGGGCGAGAGGCCGGCCGCCACCGCCGCGGCCTCGCCCCCGCTCGAGCCGCCGCTGGTGCGCGCCACGTCGTGGGGGTTGTTGGTCCGCCCGAACACGGCGTTGTCGGTCTCGTAGGCGGCGCACAGCTCGGGGACGTTGGTCTTGCCGAGCACGACGGCGCCCGCGGCGCGGATCCGCGCCACCGCCGTCGCGTCCTCCTCCGGGACGTGGCGGCGGCGGGCCCAGGACCCCCCGGTGGTGCGCACCCCGCGGACGTCGATGCTGTCCTTGACGGTCACGGGGAGGCCGAGCAGGGCCCCCGGCTCCCCGTCGCGCAGGCGGACGTCGGCGGCGTCGGCCTGGCGCAGGACGTCGTCCGGGTCCACGGTCACCACCGCGTTCAGGACGCCGTCGACCTCCTCGATCCGGCGCAGGTGGTGCTCGGCGAGCGCGCGCGCACTGGTCTCGCCCGCCCGCAGCCGCGCCAGCAGCTGTCCGGCGGACGGGGCGGAGACGTCGACGAGGTCCGCGGGCACCCCGCCGTCCCTACCGGGCACGGTGCACCGGGGGACGACGGCCGGCCCACGGGCGCAGCTGCTCGATCTCCGCGGCCAGCCGGAGCAGGGTGGCCTCCTCGCCGTAGCGCCCGGCGAGCTGCACGCCGATCGGCAGGTCGTCGTCGGTCCAGGCTGCCGGCACGGAGACCGCCGGCGCGCCGGTGCTGTTGAACTGGGGCGTGAACTGCAGGACGTCCACCGAGTCGCGGATCCCCCCGGGGTAGGACCAGAAGGACGACACCTCCGCCGGAGGGCCGAGCTGGACCGGGCTGAGCAGCACGTCATACCCCTCCGCCGACCACCAGCCCGCCATCCGCCGGCGGAAGCCGTCGAGCCAGAGCAGGGCGCGGGTGTGCGTCATCGCGTCGATCTGCCGGCCGCGGCCGGCCCACAGGTCGGTGACCGCGTCGGACCGCGGTTCGACGCCGGCTGCCGCGGCGCGGCCCGTCGTCTCCTCGACGGCGAGCCCCACGGCCGGGCTGAGCGCGTCGAACCAGTGCGACCAGTACTGCTCGTCGAACAGGTCGCGCGGCCAGGACTCCACCACCCGGTGCCCGGCGTCGGACAGGACGGCGGCGACGTCGCGCACGGCCGCCGAGACCCGCGGGTCGGTGGCCCACCGGGAGCTCGTCGAGCGGTCGACCACGCCGATGCGCAGGCGGGCCGCTCCGGGCCGGGCGGCGTCGAGGAACGGGGCTCCGCCCGCCGGCGCGACCACGGGGTCCCCGGGCTCGGCGCCGGCGAGGACGTCGAGCAGGGCGGCCGTGTCCCGGACGGTCCGGGTGAGGACGCCGTTCGTCGTGTGGCCGAACAGCGGGTCCGCCTCCCCCGGGCCGTCGCTGATCCGCCCTCGGCTGGGCTTGAGCCCGACCAGGCCGCAGGCGGAGGCCGGCATCCGGATGGAGCCGCCGCCGTCGGTGCCGTGGGCGACCGGGACCATGCCGGCCGCGACCGCGGCCGCCGAGCCCCCGGAGGAGCCCGACGGGGTGTGCGCCGGGTTCCAGGGGTTGCGGGTGATGCCGTGCACCGCGTTCTGGGTGTCCGAGACCAGCCCGAACTCGGGCACGTTGGTGCGCCCGAGGAGGACGAAGCCCGCCCGGCGCAGGCGCCGCACCACGGACGAGTCGTGCGCGTGGGCGGCGCCCAGCCGCTGCAGCGTCGGGTTGCCCTGATGGTCGGGCTCGCCCCGCACCGGGGCGCCGAGCCCCTTGAGGAGCATCGGGACCCCCGCGAACGGGCCGGAGAGGTCGCCCGCCGCCTCCTCCAGGGCGGCCTCGAAGCGGCGGTGGACGACCGCGTTGATGCCGGGGTCGAGCCGTTCGATGCGGTCGATGGCCGCACCGACCAGGTCCGCGGCGCTGAGCTCGCCGCTGCGGACCAGGTCGGCCGAGGCGAGCGCGTCCAGCGTCGCGAGCTCGTCGTCGCCCACGTCGTCCCCCACGTCCGGAGCCGGGTCTCAGAACGGCCGGGTCGCGTCCTCCGGCGAGATGCAGCCGGCGTTCTCGCAGGTCAGCTCGCCGCTGCGGATCGCCTCCACGGCCTCGTCCCAGTCCCGGCGGTCGGCGATGTTGTCCGCCGTGTACAGCTCGACCCGCCCGAAGGTCAGCGTCGGGTGGTCCTCCTCCTGGAGGACCCGCTGGACCAGGTCGATCAGCTCGAGGCCCTGCCGCCACGGGACGAGGTCGGTCATGGCGTCCATCTGGCCGTTGTTGATCGCGTCGACGCCGATCTGGTCGCCGTTCTGCCCGACGATGACCGCGTCCTGGGACGGCGTGCCGCGCAGCGCCTGGCGGGCGCCCACGGCGCTCGAGGTGTTGTAGGCCAGCACCGCGTCGATCCGGGCGCCCTGGAAGCGGGTCGTCGCCTCGCTGACGACCTGCTGCGCGCCGGCGATGTCGTCGGTGGGGTTCTCCACGGTGGCCAGCCAGTTCAGCGACCCGCCGCCGGTGGTGACGCCGGCCTGGTAGTTCTCGAGCATGAACTGCAGGGACGGGACCGGGACGCCGATGCCGACCCCCAGCGCGTTCCCCCCGGCGGGCACCGCCTGGTTGACGTAGTCGGACAGCAGCTTCGCCCCGCCCACGGCCGAGTTCTGCTCGAACAGCGCGTCGTACGGGCCGAAGTCGCCGGTCGGCTGCTCGTCGGTGACCACGGCCGAGCTGCCGATCACCTTGATGCCCTGCCCCTGGGCCCGCTCCAGCGCCGCGTTCAGCGAGCTCGGCGAGAGCGGGAACACGATGATCGCGTCCATCCCCTGCGCGATGAACTGGTTGACGTCCTGCAGCTGCTTGTTCACGTCCAGTGCCGCATCGAGGACCGTGACGCAGACGCCGGCCTGCTCCCCCGCCGCGATCAGCGCCTCGTCCAGGACCGCGTCGATCTCCTGGGCGGCGGCGGGCTCGGCGTAGCCGATGTTCCACTCGCAGTCGCCCCCGTCCCCGCCGCCCCCCGTCGCGGAGGCGTCGCCCCCCGACGAGCACGCGGCGAGGACGAGCGATCCGGCCGCGAGGCCGGCGAGCAGGCTGGTGCGGGACGTCGAGCGCATGGGGGTCTCCAGGGTCCGGGGGGTGGGGCGGTCAGGAGGTGGCGATGACGGGGGCCTTCGCCCGTCGCCGGGCGACACGGTGGAACTGGTCGAGGGCGACCGCGACGATCAGGACGAACCCGGTGAGCACGTCCTGCCAGTAGCTGGCCACGCCGAACAGGCCCAGCCCGTTCTGCAGGACGGCGATGACCAGGACGCCGACGACGGTCCCGGTGACGGTGCCCGAGCCGCCGCTGAAGCTGGTGCCGCCCAGCAGCACGGCGGCGCCGGCGGTGAGCGCGATCGTGGTCCCCACCGTGGGCGAGGCCGCCGTGAGCAGCCCGGCCTGCACCACCCCGGCGACCGACGCCAGCAGCCCGCACACCGCGTACACGGTGATCGTGATGGCGGCGACCCGGATCCCGCTGAGGCGGGCGGCCTCGCGGCTGCCGCCCACCGCGTAGATGTTGCGGCCCAGCGGGGTGAGGTTGAGCAGCAGCCAGCTGGCGGCGAACGCCAGCACGATGACCACGATCGGCACCGGGATCCCGAACAGCTCGCCGTTGCCCATCGTGAACACGGCGTCCGAGTCGATGGTCTTGGTCTGGCCCCCCGACACCACGTAGACCACCCCGGTGAGGGTGGTCATCGTGCCGAGGGTGACGACGAAGAAGTTCAGCTTCAGGCCGGCGATCAGCGGGCCGTTGACCAGCGCCCCGAGGGCGACCCCGGTGAGGAGGGCCACCAGGATGGCGACGGGCCCGGGCAGGCCGCTGGTCAGGGCCAGGTGCAGGGTGATCCCCGTGGCGGCCAGGGTGGCGCCCACGGAGAGGTCGAAGCCGCCGCTGATCATCGCGATCGTCATGCCGATCGCCACGATCATGAGCGGGGCGTTCGTCACGAGGACGTTGGTGATGTTGGCCGTGGAGAAGAAGAACGGCCGGAAGAGCGACAGCACGACGCACATGAGGACCAGGGCGACCAGCGGCCCGGAGTAGGGCGGCAGCCGGAACGCCCGGCGGGGGCGACGGCTCCCGGCCGGGGCCCCGGCGTCGGTGACGTCCTGCTGCAGGCTCATCGGCGAGGCGGCCGTGGTGGACGGTTCGGTCATGAGGGGTCTTCCATTCCTGAGGCGGCGAGCAGCAGGGCGCCTTCCGAGGTCGAGGACGCCGGGACGTCGGCCACGATCCGGCCGCGCCGCAGCACGACGATCCGGTGACAGACCTCGAGCAGCTCCGAGTCGTCGACCGAGCTGACGAGCACCCCGACGCCCTCGGCGGCCAGCCGGGTGACCACGCGGTAGAAGTCGGCCTTGGCCGCGACGTCGACGCCGCGGGTGGGCTCGTCGAGGATGAGGAACGACGGGCGCAGCGCCAGCCACTTGCCGAGCACGACCTTCTGCTGGTTGCCGCCCGACAGCGTCCCGACGGCCGCCAGCGGCGTGGGTGTCCGGATCCGCAGGTCCCGGATGAGGTCGGCGACCTGGCTGCGCTCGGCGCGGAACGGCAGCGGCCGCAGCGACGACTGCCGCCGGCGCACCATCATGAGGTTGTCGTGGACGCTGCGGTCCAGCAGCAGCCCCTCGCGCCGCCGGTCGGCGGTGACCATCGCGATCCCGTGCCGGATGGCCGTCCGGGGCGTGAGCTTGTCCACGCGCCGGCCGTCGACGGCGATCTCCCCCGAGTGCGGGCGGTCGTGCGCGCCGAACAGGGCGCGCAGCAGCTCCGTGCGCCCGCAGCCGACCAGGCCGGAGACCCCCACGATCTCCCCGGCGCCCACCGTGAGGTCGACGCCGTCCAGCGCGTGCCCGTCGCGCAGGCCGCGGACGGCCAGCAGCGGACGGCCGCCGGTCCACCCGCCGGCGCTGCGCAGCGCGGCCAGCGCCTGGCCGGTGACCAGCTCCTCCACGCCGCCGAGGCCGGTGGCGCGGTCCCGCTCGGCGACCTTCCGGCCGTCCCGGAGCACCGTGACGCGGTCGGCGATGGCGGCGATCTCCTGCAGCCGCTGGGTGATGAGCACCATCGCCACGCCCCGCGACGCCAGCTGGCGCAGCAGCGCGAACAGCCGGTCCACCTCGCGCACCGACAGGGAGCTGGTCGGCTCGTCCAGGATCAGCAGCCGCGACCCCTGGGCCAGCGCCCGGGCGATCGCCACGGTCTGGCGATCGTGCGGCGCCAGCCGCCCGAGCTCCGCCCGGGGGTCGACGTGCGACCCCACCTGGGCGAGGACGTCGGCCGCCCGCCGGTGCACCTCCGCCCAGTTCACCCACGGACCGCGGCGCGGCAGCGCGCCCAGGAGGACGTTCTCGGCGACCGACAGCTCCAGGGCGGCGGGGATCTCCTGGGCGACCATCGCCACGCCGGCGGACCGGGCGTCGTGCGGGCTGCGGAAGGCGGCCGCGGCGCCGTCCAGGAGGACCTCGCCCTGGTCGGGCGGGACCTCGCCGTAGGCCACCTTCATCAGCGTCGACTTGCCGGAGCCGTTCTGCCCCAGCAGCGCGTGCACCTCACCGGCACGGACCTCGAAGTCCACGCCGTCCAGGGCCCGGGTCGCGCCGAAGCTCTTGCTGATCCCACGCAGCTGGAGGACCGGCGCCTCCCGCGGCTGCGCCGGAGCCGTCGCGGAGCGGTGCACCGGGGTCACCGGGGAGCCCGTCACCCGGCACTCCTCGCCACCAGGCCCGGCCGCCGGTCGCGCCACGGCGCCGCGCGTTCCACCTGCCCCGCCAGCTGGATCAGCAGGTCCTCCCGCCCGGAGGCGGCGGCGATCTGCACGCCGATCGGCAGGCCGTCGCGAGTGGTGCCGAGCGGGAGCGACGCGGCCGGTTGCCCCGTGGTGTTGAACTGCGGGGTGAACCGCAGGACCTCCACCGAGCGGCGGATCCCCTCCTCGCCGTCGAACCAGCCCAGCGGGGTCGGGGGCATGGGGAGGACCGGGGACAGCAGGATGTCGTGGCCGGCGTGCCACCAGGCCGCCATCCGCCGACGGAAGTCGTCCCGCCACGCCTGGTTCTCGACGTGGTCGACCGCGCTGAGCCGACGGCCGCGCTCGTTCCACCACCAGGCCATCGGCTCCGCGTCGGCGTCGGTCAGCGGCCGGCCGGCCTGCCGCTCGAGGTCGCCGAACGCGGAGGCCACGCTGGGGCTGAGCAGGTCGACCCAGCGGTCGAGGTAGGCGGGGTCGACCATCGCCTCCGGGTACCCCTCGTCGACGTGGTGGCCCAGCGACTCCAGCAGCCGGGCCGCCTGCTCGACCGCCGCGACCACCTCCGGGTCGACCGGGTGGCCGTTGACCTCGGCGGGGGCCAGGACCCCGATGCGGAGCGCGGGCGGGTCGACGTCCACGAAGCTCGCGAACGGCGCCCCGGGTGCCGGGGGCGTCACGGCGTCACCGGGCTGCGGACCGGCGGCGACGTCGAGGGCCAGCGCGCTGTCGCGCACCGTGCGGGTGAGGAAGCCGTAGGCGTTGTGGCCCTCCATGAACTCCGGTTCGGGGGCGGGGCTCACCCGGCCCCGGCTCGGCTTGAGGCCGAACAGCCCGCAGTGCGAGGACGGCATCCGGATCGAGCCCCCGCCGTCAGTGCCCTGGGCGATGGCGACCATCCCGGAGGCCACCGCGGCGGCGGCGCCGCCGGAGGACCCGCCCGGGGACCGCGTCAGGTCCCACGGGTTGGGCGTGGCTCCGTAGGCGGCGGGCTCCGTGGTCGCCACGAGGCCGAGCTCCGGCACGTTGGTCCGGCCCAGCACGACGAAGCCGGCCGCCCGCAGGGCGCGGACCAGCGCGGCGTCCTCGGGAGCCCGGGCGCCGAGCTCCCGGAGCAGCCGGTTGCCCGAGTGGGCCGGCTCGCCGGCCATGGCGGCACCGAGGTCCTTGAGCAGGATCGGCACGCCCCGGAAGGGCCCCGCGGGCAGGTCGGCCGAGGACGCCTCGGCGCACGCCTGCTCGAACCGCTCGTGGATGACCGCGTTCAGGACGGGGTTGAGCCGCTCGATGCGCCGGATGGACTCCTCCACCAGCTCGCGCGGGGAGACCTCACCCGAGCGCACGAGCGCGGCCTGCGCCACCGCGTCGAGATCCGCTACCGCGTCGTCCACTGGAGCCTCCTGGTGGCTGGGATGGGGAGAGCCGGGTCGGCGTCGTCGAAGTCCCCGGCGAGCAGCCGGCCGTGGGACCGGGGCCGCGCCGGCACCCCGAGCGTGCGCAGCACCTGCCAGAGCAGCGCCTGGTTGCTGGCCACGACGGGCACGCCGAGCTCCCGCTCGATCGGATCGATCACCGGCGCCACGCGGACGCCCGCGCAGCTGAGCAGGACGCCGTCGACGGGCGGCGTGTCCCGGCCGGCCAGCGACCGGGCGATCTCCAGCCAGGCGGACGGCTCGATGCCGGCCTGCTCCACCGGGGTGCGGCACGGGATGCCGGCGTGCCGGGCGACGTCCACGCCCTGCGCGGCCAGGAAGGCGGTCTCGGCGGCGACGACGTCGTCGGGATAGGGGGTGATCAGCGCCGGACGCCGGATGCCGGCGGCGCGGAGGGCGGCGAGGACGGCCTCGATCGTCGTCGTGGACGGCAACCCGGTCGCCTCGCGGACGCGCCGGCGGATGACGTCCGGGCCGGTGAGCATGGTCGCCGCGGTGCAGTTGACCGCGACGAGCGCCACGTCGGCGTCCGCCACCAGGCGCGCGTGGTCCTCGAGGTCGGCCAGCAGTCGCCGGTCGTCGGCCAGGCCCGTGCGGGCGAAGGGCAGCCGCGTGGTCACGAACTGGACGCCGTCCGGGGCCATGAGCTGCAGCTCGTAGTCGCACAGCCCGCCCGACGGGTACAGGTGCCCGACGCGCGCGACCGTGCCGAAGCCGAGACTCACCCGGCGCGCCCTGCGCCGCGCTGCCGATCCCTCGCCACAGCAAGCCTCCAGCCGGACCGTCGCGGTCGCCGTCCGCGACCGCTCGTGCGTTGTACGGGACAACGTTCGAGCTGCCGCGCGCGACAGTGTTCGAGCTCACAGGGGTGGTGTCCAGAACTCGTCCCGTGTCATGGGACGGACGCTTTCCGGGTCGGGGGCCGCCGACGTTGAGTCCTCCCGTGGGGAACTCGCGCGGTGCTCCTCAGCGAGCTCCCCGGGCGGCCGGTTCGGGTCGACGCGGCCGGTGGGCCTTCCCGACGGTCGCCGTCTCGCTGGCCGTGCTCACGACGGGCGCCAACCTCGCCACGCCGCTGTACCGCCTCTACGGCGCGGAGTTCGGGTTCTCCTCGCTGGTCGTGACGGCGTTGTTCGCCGTCTACAGCATCGCGGTGATCCCGTCGCTGCTCGTCTTCGGCCCGCTGTCGGACGTGATCGGACGTCGCGGCATCCTGCTCGCCGCGGTCGTCGTGGCCGCGCTGGCCTCGGTCTGCTTCGCGCTCGCCGACGGGGTGGGCCAGCTGTTCGCCGCGCGGATCCTGCAGGGGCTCGCCCTGGGCGCGGTGCAGGGCACCGCGACCGCCGCGCTCATCGACCAGGAGCCGCGGGGCGACCGGTTCCGGGCGGCCCGGGTGGCGACGGCGGCGAACCTCAGCGGCAGCGCGGCCGGCCCGCTGGTCGGCGGACTGCTCGCCCAGTACACGTCGCCGGGCCTGGTCATCCCGTTCCTCCTCGAGGCGGTCCTGCTCGGCGTCGCCTTCGGTGCGCTGCTGCTCCTGGTGCCGCCCAGCCCGGCTCCGGGCGGCCGCTGGCGTCCGCGCCGGCCCGCGGTGCCCCCCGGACTCGGCCGGCTGTTCTCCGCCGCCGCCCTGACCGCCGCGTTGTCCTGGGCGGTGACGAGCCTGTTCCTCGCCCTGCTGCCCTCCTACCTCGCCCAGCAGCTCGGCGCCGGCAACGCCGCGCTGGCCGGGGTCGCGGTCTCCCTCATGCTGGGCCTGGCGGCCGGTGCGCAGCCCGCCCTGCGCCGGCTGGGCACCGCCCGGGCCCAGGCCGTCGGACTGGGCCTGCTGCTGGTCGGCACGCTCGGGCTGCTCGTGGCGGCCGGGATCGCGTCGCTGCCCGTGCTGCTGCTCGCCTGCGTGGTGTCCGGCCTGGGACACGGGCTGACCTTCGGCGCCGCGCTGGCCGAGGTGAGCGAGGCCAGCCCGGCCAACCGGCGCGGCGAGCTGATCTCGGCCTTCCAGGTGGTCGCCTTCCTCGGCTCCGGCATCCCGGTGGTGGGGGTCGGGGCGATGGCTGAGTACGGCGACCTGCTCTCGGCCGTGCAGGTCTTCGTCGTCGTGACGTCGATCGGGTGCCTGGGCGCGCTGGCCGCCCTGGTCCTCCGGTCCCGCCGCCGTCGCGGCCGGGCCCGCACACCGCTGCCCCTCGACCCGGCGACGGCGTCCCTCGTCCCCCGTCCCGCGCGGGAGGAGGCCTCGTGACGCGCGCGCCGGCGCCGGTGCGCCCCGTCCGCGGCGGCGCCTCGCTGGTCCTGGTGCTGGGCGGCCTGACCGCCGTCGGTCCGCTGTCCGGGGACACCTACCTGCCCGCGCTGCCCGCCATCGCCGCCGACCTCGGGGTCGGGCACGTGGCGGTGCAGCTGACCCTGACCGCCAGCTTCGTCGGCCTGGGGCTCGGCCAGCTGCTCGCCGGCCCGCTGTCCGACCGGTTCGGCCGGCGGCGCCTGCTGCTGGTCGGCACCGCCCTCTACGCCGTGGCGTCGCTGGCCTGCACGCTCGCGCCGTCGATCGAGACGCTGATCGCCGCCCGTCTCGCCCAGGGCCTCGGCGGCTCCGTCGGGATCGTGGTGTCCCGGGCCATCGTGCGGGACGTGTACACCGGCGCCCGGGCCGTGGCCTTCTTCTCCCGGCTGCTCCTGGTCTTCGGCGTCGCCCCGATCGTGGCGCCCCTGCTGGGCGCGGGCGTGCTGGAGCTGGCCGGCTGGCGGGTGGTCTTCGCGCTGCTCGCGGCCGTCGGCGTGGTTCTGTTCGCCGCGGTCGCCCTGCTGATCCCCGAGACCCTGCCGCCCGAGCTGCGCAGCACCGGCGGGGTGCGCGCCACGCTCGCGACCGCGCGGACGATGCTGACCTCGCGCGGGTTCGTGGGCTACGCGCTGGCCTGCAGCCTGGCCTTCGGCGGCCTGTTCAGCTACCTGGCCACGTTCCCCTTCATCGTCCAGGAGGTGCACGGCCGCCCGGCGATGGTCTACGGGGCGCTGTTCGCGGTCAACGCGGCCGGGCTCACCGCGGCCACCCAGGTCACCGGCCGGATGGCCCGGCGGGTCGGGGCCCGCACGCTGCTGGGCGTCGGCCTCGGCACCTACACCGCGGGCGCCCTGGCCACGCTCCTCACGGTCGCGCTCGACCCGCCGGGCGGCGGCGGCCCGGGGCTGGCCGGGCTCACCGTGTGCCTGTTCGTCGTCGTGGCCAGCCTCGGCGCCATCCTGCCCAGTGCCACGGCCCTGGCGATGGAGCGCTTCCCGTCGGCGTCCGGCACGGCGTCGGCGCTGCTGGGCGGCGTGCAGTTCCTCCTCGGCGCGGCGATCGCCCCGCTGGTCGGGCTCGGGGGCCGCGACTCCGCCGTGCCGCTGGGGATCAGCCTGGCCGTGCTCGGGTCCGCCGCGCTGCTGGCCTACTCGGTCGCGCGGAGGAGCCCGGCGGGCGGTTGACGCCGCCGCCGGGACTCCCCCGACCCCGCACCGGCCGGTCCGCGCCCGGACCCGCCGCCTGCCTCGGGCGGGCGCGGCCTCAGGACTCGAGGATGAAGGCCGCCGTCCGGCTGGCGTAGGCCTCGATCGAGACCATCGGGTTGACCCCGGGCGCGGTCGGGAAGGCCGAGGCGTCGGCCACCCACACCCCGTCCACGTCGTGCAGCCGGCCGCGGCCGTCCACCACGCTGCGCTCCGGGTCGGTCCCGGCCGCGCAGGAACCGCTCTGGTGGGCGGACAGGGTGAAGACGTCCTCGGCCCGCAGCTCCCCGAGACGCGCGGTGAAGGCCTCGAAGTCCTCGCCGTCCCGCCAGCGGGGGTCCCCGGGGAGGAAGGTGAAGATCTCCGTCGCCCCGGCGGCGCGGAGCAGCCGGGCCAGCTCCTGGTGGCACCGCCGGACGACGGCCAGGTCGACCGCGTCGTCGAGGTCCCAGGCGGCCAGCGGCCGGCCCTCGGCGTCGGCGGTGACGGATCCGGCACCGTGGTCCCGCACGAACCCCCACACGCCGGAGACGTGGCGCAGGCGCAACTGGTCCTGCTTGTGCGCGGCGCCGTCCCGCCACGGGGTCAGGCCGGTCCAGAACCCGAGCCCCATGGGTGCGGCCTCCACGAGGAACCCGTGGTCCTGCTCCACCCGCTCGAACTCCCGGCACCAGCTGGTGAGGATCTGCCCCCGCCACCCGTGGACGGGCTCGTCGAACACCCCGCTCATGAAGTAGGACGGGTGGACGTGCAGGTTCTCGCCGACCGCGGGACCGCCGATGCCCGAGGCCTGCAGCAGCAGCGGCGTGGACAGCGTCCCCGCGGCGAGGACGACGGTCGGCGCGTGCACCACCAGCGGAGTCCGGGTGCCGTCCGCGCCGATGACCGTGGCCTCGACCCCGGTGGCCGCACCGTCCGCGACGAGCACCCGCTCCACCCGGCAGCCGGGGAGCAGGAGGGCCCCGGCATCGGAGGCGTCCTGGAGGAACGTCTTCATGGTCGACTGCTTGCAGCCCACGAGGCAGCCGGCGTTGCAGGAGCCGCAGTAGCGGTCGTCGGCGTCCCGGGCGTTGCGGGCCAGCACCCCCCACTCCAGTCCGCGTTCCTCGAAGGCACGGATGAGCAGCCGGTTCACGGCGTTGTGGCGGGTGTTCTCGGCCGTGGCGTTGATGCGGCGCTGCACGTCCGACAGGTGGGGGGTGAAGCCCTCCGGCGAGACCCCCTCCATGCCGCGGGCCGCCCACTCGTCGAGGACGTACTCCGGTGTCGGCAGGCAGGCCATCGAGTTGACGGTGGTCCCCCCGCCGACGGTGGCGCCGGCCAGCATCGCCAGCCGCCCGTTCGCCGACCAGACGTAGCCGCCGTCGAGGTACAGGTTCGGGAAGCTCAGGGCCTCCAGCTGCGGGAGGTCGGGTTCGTTGCGGTACGCCCCCCGCTCCAGCACGAGGACCGACCGGCCCGCGGCGGCCAGGCGGGCCGCGGCGACACCGCCGCCGGCGCCGGAGCCGACCACCACGACGTCGGCGTGCAGCTCCGCGGGACCGGCGGGCAGTTCCACCGTCTGGAGCGTCTTGGGGAACTCGGCGTCGCTCGGCGGCTCCAGCAGCGGGCCGTCGAAGCCGATGACGGGCCAGCTCGGGTTGCGTCCCTGCGCGTCCGGCGCCGTGTAGAACATCGCGCACACGGTGCTGCGCAGGACCATGGCCCCGAACGCGGTGTCGGCGGCGGCCGCCACCGCGTTCCAGCGTCGCGTCGCCTCCGGGACGGAGGATCCGGCGGCGGGGACCCAGGCCTGCAGCGTCGCCTCGACCGCGGCGCGGACGTGCGGCGCCAGCCCGGTGAGGACGACGGGCAGGATCTCGTGCAGGCCCAGGTCGCTGGCCTTCCGCTGCAGCAGCGCGCGGACCTCGGCCGACTCGCCCCCGGCGGGGTCCACCGCGGGGACCAGCGTGTCGCACAGCTGACGCAGCACGACGGTGTCGGTGTGCAGTTCCGCACGGTCCAGGACGGTCACGACGCCTCCAGGTGGGGGGTGGACGGTGCGGTCGGGGCGCCCACGGAAGCGAGGAAGTCGAGGACGGCGGCGGCCACCTCGTCCGGCAGCTGCTCCATGAGCGGGATGGTGCCGCCCTCCAGGACGACCCTGCGGACGCCGGCCGACGCGGTCAGGTGCTCGGAGAGGGGCTCCAGGTCCGGCAGGGCGAAGGGGTCGGCAGCGGCCCCGAGCAGCAGCACGGGGGCCTGGACCAGGCCGATCCGGTCCTCCATGCGGTACCGGGCACAGGCGAGGTGCCCCTCGGCCGGGTCGACCCCCGGCGCGAGGGCGTCGCGGATGAAGCGGTCCAGCAGGTCGGGACGGCCGGGCGGGTAGTACGGCTGCCGCAGCCCCCACAGCTGGGTCAGGTGGCTCCCGTCCTCGCTGGCCACCGCCTCGTCCACCCCCGGTCCGCCGGCGTGGGAGCTCCGGTACGCGGCGTCGGTCCACGGCGCGGACGAGAGGACGACCGCCCGGACGCGGTCCGGGGCGCTCGCCGCCAGTTCCACCGCCACGGCTCCACCGGTGTGGTGTCCCATCACGACGGCGGTGTCCACCTCCAGGGCGTCCAGCAGCGCGAGGGCGCCCGCGGCCATCTGCTCGATGGACTGGGGAGCCGGCACGGGAGCGCTCAGACCGAAGCCGAGCATGTCCATGGCGATGGCGCGGGAACTCCGGGCCAGCAGGGGCAGCAGCTCACGGAACTCGTCCGCCGACCGCGGGGTCTGGTGCAGCAGCAGGATCGGCTCCCCGCTGCCCTGCTCGACGTAGTGCAGCTGACCGAACGAACTGTCCGCGTAGCCGCGCCGCGGTGGGTGATCGACCGTCAATGTCCCGTCCTCGCTCGTGGGGAAGGGACTGACTCCACTGCACGCCGGGCCCCCGCGTCGAGGTGCCGAGTCCGCTCACCGGAACAGCCACTCGGTGCACCGGCTCCGTGTTTCGGGCGCGTGAACCCCGTCGGGACGGTCCGGTGAACGGAACGCGGCGTGCCGGTCTCCCGCCGTCCTGCTGCCAGTGTCCCCATCCAGTCGAGGCAGGGCGGCCTCCCGGACCGATGGAGCGACGAGCCATGGACCACCAGACGGGCCGGACGGCGGAGGTCATCGCGGCGGTGTGCGACACCCTCCTGCCGTCGCTGGAGCCACCGGCCGGGGAGCTGCGCGCAGCCGAGGACGCCGAGGGCGTCGCGCGCTACTACCGCGACGGCGCCGCGGCGCGCGGGATCGACCGGGGGGTGGTCGCCGCCGTGCCGGGCCTCGACGCGTCCCTGCGGCGGGCCGTCGAGCGCCTGGTCACGCACCTCGACGCGGCGGGCTTCGCCGGTCGTGACCTCGCCGGCCGCACCGCCCTGCTGCACGAGGCCGCCGCGGAGGAGGAGCTCCGACTCGCCCTGCGCCAGGTGAAGTCCATGGTGATGGGCAGCTTCGTGGGCGCGGTGGACCTCGGCGGCTCCAACGACACGTGGGCCGTCCTGGGCTACCCCGGTCCGGCGACCCTCCCCCCGGCCCCGCGGGACGCTCCCAAGCGCATCCCGCTGACCGAGGTGACCGGTCCCTCGGCCACCCTCGCCGCCGACGTGGTCGTCATCGGCTCCGGTGCGGGGGGCGCGATCGTCGCTGCCCGCGCCGCGCAGGCGGGGCTCTCGGTGCTCGTGCTGGAGGCCGGCGGCTACCGCAACGAGGCCGACTTCCGGCAGATCGACTCCCTCGGTGCGGAGATGTTCCTGCGCCGGGGTTCGTTCTGGTCGGACTCCGGCCAGATGGGCCTGCTCGCCGGTACGGCGCTCGGCGGCGGCACGCTCATCAACTCGATGGTCTGCCTGCGGACCCCGCGACACATCCGGGAGCTGTGGGCGGCCGAGGGCCTCGAGGGGCTCGACGGCCCGGACTTCGACAAGTACACGGACGCCGTGTGGGACCGCCTGGGGGTCAACACCGACGCCACCACCTACAACGCCAACACGCGGGCCATGATCACCGGCCTGGCGTCCCGCGGGTACAGCCACGAACGGCTCCCCCGCAACGCGCTGCTCTCCGACGACCCGTCCCTGTGCGGCTACTGCAACGCCGGCTGCCAGCAGGGCGCCAAGCGCTCCACCCTCCACACGTACCTCGAGGACGCCGTCGCGGCCGGCGCGCGCGTGGTGGTCGACTGCTCCGTCGACCGGATCACGACCGCCGACGGCCGGGCCACCGGCGTCACCGCCACGGTCGGCACCGCGGACGGCCCCTGCGCCCTGACCGTCGACGCCCCCACCGTCGTCCTGGCCGCGGGTGGCATCGAGTCACCCGCGGTGCTCCTGCGCTCGGGCATCGGCGGTCCGGCCGTGGGCAAGAACCTCCGGCTGCACCCCGCGTGGATCGTCACGGGGGTCTACGACGAGCCGGTGCAGGCCTGGCACGGGCAGATCCAGTCCGCGGTGAGCTTCGACCTGACCCGGGTCGTCGACGGTGGCGGCTTCCTGGTCGAGAGCCTCGCGCTCAACCCCGGCACCTGGGCCGCGCAGTCGCCGTTCACCGACGCCGCCGCCATGCGGCGACGGCTGCGCGACCTGCCCTACTTCGCCACCTGGCACGGGGTCGCGCACGACCACGGAGCGGGCGAGGTGGTCCTCGACGACGACGGGCGGGCGGCCGTGCGCTGGCGCCTGGACGACGCGGTCGACCACCGCATCGCCGTCCGCGCCCACGTCGAGCTGGCCCAGATGCACCGGGAGGCGGGCGCGCGGGAGGTCTTCACCTGGCACTGGACGGACCGCACCTGGCGGCGGGGCGAGGACTTCGACCGCTACCTCGCCTCGCTGGCCGAGGCTCCGCCCGAGGACCACACCGCCTTCTCGGCGCACCAGATGGGCTCCTGCCGGCTGGGGAGCTCACCGGACACGTCGGTCGCCGACGGACGCGGCGAGCTGCACGACACCCGCGGCGTCTGGATCGGCGACGCGTCGGCGCTCCCGACCGCTCCGGGCGTGAACCCCATGATCACGGTCATGGCGCTGGCGGAGCGCACCGCCGCCTTCCTCACCGCGTCCGCTCCGGCGCCCGTCCCCTGACCTCGACCGCGGTCGGTGACGACTGCGTTGCCGGACCGCTGAGCGGACCAGGCCGGTAGGTCGGGCTCCGTGGCACACCTAGCTTCTCCTGCACGTCCGCCGGCCGGGACGGCCGCCCGCGAAGGGATCACGATGCTCGCTGACGCACCGGACGCCGACCGCCCGGCGAGGTCGCCCCTCCTGGCGGTCCGTGCGGTCTCGAAGGCCTATCCCGGCGTCCAGGCGCTGGACGGCGTCGACCTCGACGTGCGCGCCGGCGAGGTGCACGCCCTGACCGGGGAGAACGGCTCCGGCAAGTCGACGCTGGCGAAGGTCATCGGCGGCGTGATCCGGCCCGACAGCGGCACGGTGCTCGTCGACGGCGAACCGGTCCACTTCGCCCGGCCGGCCGACGCCCTGCGGTCGGGGATCGTGACGATCTCGCAGGAGCTGACCCTGGCCCCGACGCTCACCGTCGCGGAGAACATCCACCTGGGACGCCTCCCCCGGCGACAGGGCCGGATCGACTGGCCCACGATGCGGGCGCAGGCGCGCCGGGTCCTCGAGCAGCTCGACGTCCACGTCTCCGAGACCGACCGCGTGGACCGGCTCAGCGTGGAGCTGCAGCAGGAGGTGGAGATCGCCCGCGCGCTCTCCACGGACGCCCGCCTGATCATCCTGGACGAGGCCACCAGCTCGCTGTCCGAGGCAGCCACGGAGCGGCTGCTCCAGATCATCGGCGAGCAGAGCGCCCGCGGCGTCGCGGTGCTGATGATCTCCCACCGGATGCCCGAGCTGTACGCCACCGCCTCCAAGGCCACCGTGCTCCGGGACGGGCGCCTCATGGGCAGCGTGCCCCTCCCCGAGACGCCGGAACGCGACCTGATCCGGCTGATGGTGGGTCGCGAGCTGACCGACTACTTCGGCACCCGGCAGGGCGAGACCTCCGACGTCGCGCTCGAGGTCCGGGACCTGCGCAGCGACGACGGGCTGCTCAAGCCCACGACCCTCGACGTCCGGCGCGGCGAGGTCCTGGGCGTGGCCGGGCTGGTCGGCTCCGGGAAGTCCGAGCTCGGGATGGCCCTGGGCGGCGCGATCCCGGCGCGGGGCGAGGTCACCGTGAGCGGTCGCGCCGTCCGCCTGTCCGACCCCCGCCGCACCCTGGCGGGCGGCATCGGCTACGTCCCGGACGACCGGAAGAGGTCGGCCCTGCTCCCCGTGCGCTCGGTCACGGAGAACTTCGCGATGTCCTGGCTCGGGCACCTGTGCCGGTTCGGCGTCCTGAACACGACCCGGGAGAGGAGGGAGGTGCGCGCGGCCATCGACCGGTACGGCGTGGTCACCGCCTCGCCGGGGACGCGGATCCAGAACCTGTCCGGCGGGAACCAGCAGAAGGTCATCCTCGGCCGGATGTTCGCGCTCGACTGCGACGTCTACGTCCTCAGCGAACCGACCCGGGGTGTGGACGTGGGGTCCAAGAGCGCCATCTACGCGCTGCTGCGCGAGATCGTCGCCCGGGGGGCGGCCGTCGTCCTGATCTCCTCCGAGCTGCCCGAGCTCATCGGCCTGTCCGACCGGATCGTCGTCTTCTTCGAGGGCGAGATCCGCGGCGAGTTCTCCGGGGACGGGATGAACGAGGACGACATCGCGCACGTCGCCGTCGCCGGGGCGACCACCACCCCGGTTCCGGCCTGATGCACCACTCCCGACCCGACGTGACCTCCGAGGGGACCCCGATGCCACAGCCGATCTCCCGCGACCTCGACCCGCAGGCCGCCGCGACGGACGCCCCGCCCGGCGCGCGCCTGGCGGGCGCCGGCGCGGCGGGCGGCGGGCCCGGGAACGCCGTCCGCCGTCGGCGTCCGAGCCTGCACGCGGGCCGCAGCGCCGGGATCCTGATCGGCCTCGTGGCCGTGTGCGTCTACCTCGGGATCACCCAGCCGGTCTTCCTGACGTGGGGGAACGTCACGAACATCGTGCAGTCCAACAGCGTCATCCTCGTGCTGGCCCTCGGCGCGACGTTCGTGATCATCGCCGGGGGGATCGACCTGTCCGCGGCCTCGGCGCTGGCGGTGACCGGCATGGTCCTGGCCATCGGCCTGGAGGCGGGCCTGGGCACGACGCTGTCGTTGCTGCTCACCCTCGCCGCCGGTCTGCTCGCCGGGCTCGTCAACGGCGCGCTGATCAGCTACCTGCGCATCTCGTTCCTCGTCGTGACGCTCGGGACCCTCTCGATCTTCGCCAGCCTCGCCCTGGTCCTCAACGACGGCCAGACGATCACGACGTTCGGGCTGGAGGGCTTCGACCCGATCTACGCGTTCACGCTGGAGTCGGTCGCCGGCATCCCGTACGTGCTCATCTTCGACGTGGCGATCGTGGCCCTCGGCGGCTTCCTGCTGCGCTACACCGCCTTCGGCCGGGCCGTCTTCGCGCTCGGGTCCAATCGGGAGGCGGCCCGCCTGAACGGGATCAACGTCGCGGCGACCACGCTGCTCGTGTACGTGATCGCCGGCCTGGCCGCGGGCCTCGCCAGCGTGCTGTCGGTGGGGCGCCTCACCGCGGCGGCCCCCACCCAGGACGCCACCCTCCTGCTGACCGTCATCGCCGCCGTGCTGATCGGCGGCACCGCCTACACCGGCGGCGAGGGCGGCGTGCTGGGGACGGTCGTGGGCGTCCTCTTCCTCGGGGTGATCCAGAACGGGCTGACGCTCGCCTCCGTGTCGCCCTACTGGCGGGGCACGGTCAACGGCCTGGTGCTCATCGTCGCCGTCGGGATCGGCGTCATGCGCGAGACCGGCGTGCTCGCCCGGCTGCGCCGACGACACGGAGGTCCGGTGCGCGCGTGAGACCGGCACCTCCCGGAGGTCGGAGGACCCGCCGCTGCCCCGTCGGAGCGGCGCCGCAGGACTCGTCGTGGCGTGTCGCCAGGACGCAGCAAGGACAACGAGGAGCCGCGGCGATGAGCCCTGGCCGGCAACCGGAGGATTTCGTGAAGCGTGTGCAAGGGGTGGCCGTCCTCGGGGCGGTCACGATGGGACTCGCGGCGTGCGGGGGCGGCTCGGGCAGCGAAGGCGGTGGCGGAGGCGGCGGAGAGGGCTCCCTGTCCGTGGGCTACTCCAGCCCGATCGCCTCGCAGCCCGGGCAGGGCTTCGTGTCCGACGGTCTGGAGGCCGGCGCCGAGGACCTGGGCTGGGAGGTCCAGGTCTACGACGCCAACCTGCAGGCATCGGCGCAGGTGTCCGACGTCCAGACCATGATCTCGCAGCAGAAGTCGGCCATCGGCCTGTGGCCGCTGGACGCCGGCGCGCTGAGCGGCTCGTTCGCCCAGGCACAGGGCGCCGGGATCCCGGTCGTGGCGGTGAACACCGAGGGCGACCAGATCGACACCACCGTGTGGTGGGAGACGAACCGCTGCGGGGCGGACTCCCCCTACGCCCGGGACGCCGAGCGGTTCGCCGCCGCCAAGCCCGGCGGCCAGGTCATCGTCATGGGCGGTCCGGCCGTCCCGTCGATCCAGGCGAACGTCGCCTGCTTCACCGAGGCGGCCGAGGCTGCCGGCCTCACCGTCCTCACGCAGGTCGACAACACCTCGGACTCGTCCTCCGGTGCCGCGACGCTGGCGTCCGACGTGCTGACCCGCTTCCCGGAGGTCGACGCCTTCTGGACGTACAACGACTCCTCGGCCCTCGGGATCTCGTCGTCGGTCATCGCGGCCGGCCTGCCGGTCCAGTCCGGCGACACCGAGGGGATCATGATCGTCGGCACCAACGGTGACGCCGAGGCCATCGACGCGGTCCGTCAGGGACGGATCACCGGCACCTGGGACACCGACCCCTACGCCACCGGCCTGGCCGTCATCCGGGCCATGCGCGACGTCGTGGAGAACGGCTCCGCCGACCCGCTGGTCGTGGAGGCCGTGTTCTACGACGCCGGCAACATCGACGACTACGTGGCGCCGACCGAGCGGGACTACTCGGTGGACGACATCCCCCTGGTCGAGGCGACCGGCTGAGCCGGGACGACCGGCGGAGGGCCTGCGCGCGTCGGCGCGCAGGCCCTCCGCCACGTGGGGGCCGGATCGCGGACCGCCCCGGTCAGACGTCCTGGACGCTGAGCAGCTTGGTGACCCTCCGGCCGACCATGGTCAGCAGGCCCGCGAAGCGGTCGACGTTCGCCCGCGCCGTCGGCGCGGTGACCGACAGCGCGGCCACCGTCACGCCCGTTGCTCCGCGCAGCGGGACGGCGACGCTCATGTAGCCGATGCGGGTCTGCTCGAACTCCACCGCGTAGCCGCACTCCCGGGCGCGTTGCAACTCCTGCGCGAGGAGCTTGGGTGCGACGACGGTCCGGGGGGTCACCCGCGGCAGCGGCTCGGCCACCACCTCGTCGGCGAGCGAGGCCGGGCCGAAGGCCAGCAGGGCCTTGCCCGTGGCCGTGCAGTGCAGGGGCATCCGGCCGGCCACCCGGGAGGGGCGGGCCACCTGGCCGTGCCCGGACACCTTCTCCAGGTAGAGCACCTCGAGCCCGTCGAGAACGGCCAGGTGGATCGTCTCGTTGGTGGCCTGGAACAGGTCCTCCATGAAGGGACGCGTCAGGTCCCGCAGGATGCGCTGCCGGGGCACCCGCTGCCCGATCTCGAACAGCCGCATGCCGAGCCGGTAGTCACCGTGCTGCCGCTCGAGGAGCCCCCAGCGCACCAGCTCCTGCGCCAGGCGGTACACCGACGCCTTGGCGAGGGCGGTCCGGCGCGAGACCTCCGAGAGGCTCAGCGTCTCGTCGTCCGGCCCGAAGGCCTCGAGGATGCGCTGCACCTTGCTCAGGACGCTGTTGGTGTCCCCCGGCTCCAGGGCCCGGCCGGACGCGTCGGGGTCCCCGGGGGGTCGTGCCGCCTGCATCGAGGTCACCACGCCACCGTCGCCGAGGAGAACCGGTCCGGTCAACGGACCGGTTCCACTCAACGGACCGTGCGGCGGGCTCAGAAGAGGACGACCGCCCGGCCGCGGACGCGACCCTCGCCCATCCGGGCCAGCGCGTCGGCGGCCGCATCGAGGCCGACCGTCTCCACCCGGAGCTCCAGCTCACCGGAGGCGAGCTGGTCCACCAGCCCAGGCAGGAGCTCCCGCGCCCGCCGCTCCTGGCGGATCATGTTGACCGGCAGCAGCGCCACGTCGGAGAGCAGCCAGTTCGGCAGGTCCAGGGTCACGCTCGTGCCGGCGACGTACCCGATGACGACGGCCCGGCCGCCGGCACGCACCCAGCCGGTCCGCCGGGTGAGCTCGTCCCCGCCGAGGGTGTCGACGAGGAGGGAGAACGGGCGGTCGGTCGACCAGGACGCCACCCGCTCGTCGTCCAGGAGGACCGCCTCGGCGCCCGCCGGGACGTCGTCCACCTGGTCCGGTCGCGCCACCAGGCCGACCACCTCGGCGCCCGCGAGCAGCGCCTGCTGGACCACGATCGACCCGACGGCACCGGCCGCGCCGACGACGGCGACGCACTCGCCCTCGCCCAGCCCGGCGACGTCCTGCAGGACGACACCGGCGGTGGTCGTGGGCACGAAGAACGTGGCGGCCACGGCCGGGGGCAGCTCCCGGGTCAGCGGGGTCACGGCCTTGCGCGGCACGCTGACCCGCTCCTGCCAGGTGCCGTCGCGCAGCAGGCCCAGCCCGCCGCCCCGGAGCATCACCTGCGTGCCCGGCGCGAGGTCGTCGGCCTCGAGGACGACGCCGCTGCCCTCCACGCCCCCGGTGTAGGGCAGCGGCGGGCGCATGCCGAAGGAGCCGGAGGCGACCGTCAGGTCGAGGTGGGCCAGCGCCGCGGCCTGGACCTCGACGAGCACCTCCCCCTCGCCCCGGACCGGCTCGGGCACCTGCTCCACGACCGGGGCCTGGCCCCAGTCGTGGATGCGCAGCGCCCGCATCAGCGCGTCGCCGAGGTCTTGGCCAGGAACTCCAGGCTCAGCGGGTTGTACAGGTCGGCCCGCTCGTGCTGGGGCCAGTGGCCGCAGTCGTCGAAGAGCTCGAGCTGCGAACCGGGGATGGCCTCGTGCATGGCGCGGGCCTCCGGCACGTCGCCGAACGGGTTCTTGCGGCCCCACACGACCAGGGTCGGGCAGGTGATCTTGCCCATCTGCTCGGTGGTGAGCAGGTTGCGCTGGCGGATCTCCATCTTCTGCAGCGAGAGCAGGTTGTCGATGTTCGCCACGAAGTCCGGCTCGTGGTAGATGCGGTGTCGGACCTCGACCAGCTCCTCGGTCGCGTCCTCCTCGGAGGCCATGAGCAGCCGCAGCCGGCCCCGCGTCAGCTCGATGTCGTCGGTGGTCACCGCCTGCCGGGTGCTGGTGTCGATGCGCTTCATGACCTCGGGGTTGGCCACGGTGCCGCCGGCGCAGAGCAGCTGGAGGCTGGCGATGCGGTCGGGGTGCTCGACGGCGGTGCGGGCGCCGACCCAGCCGCCGAGGGACTCCCCCACGATGTGCGCCCGCTCGATGCCGGTGGCGTCGAGGTAGTCCAGCAGGTGCTGCATGTACAGGGGGATCTCGTACGGGTGGCCGGGCTTGTCCGTGTACCCGTGGCCGAGCATGTCGATGGCGTGCACGGCGTGGTGCTCGGCGTGCGGGACGACGTTGCGGCTGAAGGCCTCGAGGTGCCCGCTCGTGCCGTGCAGGAAGACGACCGGGTCACCGGACCCCGCCTGCAGCGAGCGCGTCCGGACGCCGCCGGCGTCGACGTAGGAGAGGGAGAACGGGAGGGGCGTCAGATCGGTCCAGATGGTCATGGGATCACCGGTTCCGTGAGTCGGGTGGTCAGTGCTGGTTGATGCGGTGGACCTGGGTGTTGCTGCGCGGGGCCAGCCAGCGCCACAGCGCGGCGGCCACCGCGGTGCCCACCAGGAGGAGTCCGGTCCGGTTCATGTCACCCCACCTCCGGAGCCGAGGGGGCGGCGCCGGCGAGGAACCCGGCGACCACGGCGTGGTAGCGCTGCGGCTGCTCCTCCTGCAGGTGGTGGGACACGTGGTCCATCACGTGCAGGTTCCCGCGGGGCACCATCCGGGCCAGCATCATCGGGTAGTCGGGGGTGAGGAAGGCGTCCTCCCGGCCCCACATGAACAGCGCCGGCGCCTGGATCCGGCCGAGCTCCGCGGTCAGGTCCTGCCAGTCCCCGCGCGGGGAGTCCGACATCGCGGCGAGCGCCCGCTCCTCGGGGTCCAGGCTCTGCTCGTACCGGAGGTCGAGCGTCTCCTCCGGCAGCGCGTCGCCGTCGAACCACTCGAGCCGGGTGATCAGCTCGCGCATCTTCTCCCGGGTCGGCCCCTCGCCGCCGTAGTAGACGTCGCGGGCGTTGCGCCCCCGCCGGCCGCCCTCGGGCAGCGGCGCGAGCGGCCCGTAGAACACCGGCATGCTGCCGGTGACCACCAGCGACCGGACCCGCTCGGGGTAGCGCGCGGCCAGGCACAGCGCGATGGTGCCGCCCCAGGAGTTGCAGATGAAGTCGGCCTGGGCGACGCCCAGCTCGTCCATCAGCGCGACCGTCTTGGCCGCGTGGAAGTCCCACATCGGGCCGGTGATCCGGCACTTCTCCGACCGGCCGTACTGCAGGATGTCCACGATCAGGCAGCGCCGGTCGGCCGCGAACAGCGGCGCGACCGGACCGAAGTCGCTCCAGCCGGTGCAGCCGGGGCCACCGCCGTGCAGGAAGATCGTGTCCGGCCCGGACCCCATGTCCAGGTAGTGGTAGGTGACGCCGTCCGCCTTGGCGTACGTCCCCTCCGGTGCAGCGGTCATGTCGTCTCCTCCATCGGTCGGTCCGTCTCGCACAGGGCGGTGGACACGGTGACGCGGGCCAGCACCTCGCAGAGGCGGCGCATGGCACGCACGTCCACGGTGTTCATGCCGAGGGCGAAGTCCACGGCGGTGTCGTCGAGCACGACCTTGGGCATCCCGACCCGGGCCGTCGGGATCCCGCGGTTGCGCAGGATGTTGGCGTCGGTGGCGCCGCTGTTGTCCGGCACCGGCTCGTGCGGGCGGCCCGAGGTCGCCTCCCAGGCCCGCACCGTCTCGGTGACGATCCAGCTGGCCGGATCGGTCCGGGAGCCGGGGATGGCGGTGACCAGCTCGCAGTCGACGCGGATCCCCGTCTCGGCCGAGACGGCGGCCAGGAACCGCTCCAGCTCGCGCCGCACGTCCAGGGGCTGCTCCCCCGGGGCCAGCCGGACGTCCAGCCGCAGCCGGCAGGCGGCCGGCGTGACGGCGAGCATCCGCTCCCAGCCGCCGGCGATGGCGCCGATGACGCCCTGCGGCGCCGCGGTGTCGGTGCGGTGCCGCGCCGGGTAGTCGGCGAGCCAGCGCTCCAGGCGCACGACGACCTCGGCCGCCGAGACGATCGGGTTGTCGTAGGCCAGCCGGTGCCGGCTGCCGACGTAGGTGTGGATGCCGTGCACGACGACCTCGAACCAGCACAGGCCGACCTCGTCGTGGGCGACGAAGTCCCCGGGCTTGGCGATGACCGCAGCGTCGGTCACCCACCCGCGCTCGAGCAGGAAGGAGGCCCCGACGCCGTGGCCGGTGTTGGCCCGGCCGGGACCGAGGGCGTTGGTCGGCATCCCGCCGGCGCCGAACGCGAGCACCAGGTCGCCCGCGGGGACGACGCCGGTCTCCGCGAGCGCCTCGGCGTAGGCCTGGCCGGTGACGAGGACGCACGCGGCGTGGCCCTTGGGGTTGCTGGCCCCCAGGCCGGTCACGAGGTCCCCGTCGACGCGTGCGGCCGGCAGCATGTCCGGGCGCAGCTCCGGCCCGATCCACGGCAGGTCCACGGCCGGGTCCCCGGTGGTGAGCGTGTCGATCGGCGCGTAGAGCATGAGGTCGCGCCCGCTCCGGCGGCTGCGCACCCGGCCGACCGCGTTCGCCTGGTCGGCGTCGATGGACTGCACGTGCCCCTCGACACCGGACGCCGACAGCTGCCCGGCCAGCCAGCCGGCCAGCGGCGCCTCGCTCCCGGTCGGGCTGGGGATGGCGGCCATGGCCGCCGCGGCGTCCCGGAGCCGGTCCACCGTCACCCGCCGCAGCACCGCTGCCAGCAGGTCGGCCCGGACCGACGGAGCGGCGGAGGGCGCCGCGGTCACTCCCCCGTCCCGGGAGGGATCACGGCCACGCCCATGCCGGTCAGCCACTCCGGCATCGGGGCGTAGGCCAGCCGGCGACCGGGGGCGAACCCGAGCGCGGCCGCCATCGTCAGCCAGGTGCGCAGCTCCTGCCCGCCGTTGCCCGCGGCCGCCTCGATGTCGGCGGTCGACCAGTTCGCGTACTTCTCCAGCTCCCCGGCCTCGAGAGCGGCGAGGAACTGCTCGTCGAAGTCGGGGAAGATCGTCGGTCGGGCCGCCGTGATGATCTGCCGGCGCCGCTTGTCGTACCGCTCCCAGTCGCCGCGGCCGTTGCGCCACGCCTGGACGAGGAAGGCCTCGTCGTCGTTCTCCGGGTCCTGCCAGCGGCTGGGCCAGGGCAGCTGGTGCGACAGGCCGCCCGAGGCGACGACGGCCACGCGGGTGTCGGCGGGCATCTCGGCGACCGCGCGGGCGATCCCGCGCCCCAGCTCGACGCACCGGCTCACCTTGGGCAGCGGCGTCGCGAAGACGTTGATCACCAGCGGCACGATGGGGACCGGGAGGTCGCGCAGCAGGTACTGGACCGCGTGCGACTGCCCGTGGTCGATCTGCATGCGGGCCGAGATCGCGACCTCGGTGCCGGCCTCGACGAGGTGCTCGGCCAGCGCCTGGGCGAACGGCGGGTCGGTGAGCTGGGGCCCCTTCGGCGTGCCGGCCTCGCCCGAGGAGACGACCTCGTCGACGCCGAGCGTGAAGGACGGGATGAGGTCGAGCCAGAAGCCGCGGAAGTGGTTGGAGCCGACCACGACGACGACGTCCGGGCGGGCCGCGGCCAGCGCGTCGCGGGCCTCTCCCAGCGCGTCGCGGAACGCCTCGGCGCGGTCCTTGTGCTCGACCTGGTCCCAGTGGGTGTTCATGAGCGTGGAGTGCGAGGCGGCGACGCCGAGCACGATGCGAGCCACAGGTCCTCCTGGAGTGGGGGCCGCGCCCGCCCGGCCGGGAGGCCGGGCGGGCGGGGCGGACTACTTGACGATCTCGGGCTCGGCGTCCGCGGGCGACAACCCGGCCTCGGTGAGCTCGGCGAGGCGCTGCTCGGTCACGTCCTCGGCGAGCTTGCGCCACTGGAGCAGCGAGTCGTCCGGCCGGTAGAGGCGCTCCGGCGGGGCGTCGGTGACCTCCACCATCCACTTGTCCTGACCCGAGAACTGGCCGTGGAAGAGCCAGCGGACCGCACCGAGGTACTTGGCGTAGAAGGGCAGCGTCTTCAGCCCGCTCGCGAAGTTGGCCATCACGCCGACGTAGAGGTGGTTGTCGGCGTCCACCGGCACGTAGAACTCGTAGTGGATGAACGTCGGGTAGGCGACCCGCAGCACGCCGGGCATCGACACCGAGACGAACCCGGGGAACTCCTGCGCGGCGATCGTGGGGTTGATCTCGCGGTGCCCCGCCGTGTTCCCGATGTTGGTGACCTCCTTCGGCGGCCGCTTCTTGTACCACGCCTGCCCGGTCCAGCGGCCCAGGCCTGGGAACTCCGCGTCCCAGTACTGCTTCTCCTGGACCCGGAAGATCCAGCGACCGCGCCGCTCGATGCGGGTCTCGTTCCACACCGGCATGGGCTTGAACAGCCGCCACAGGGCCGTCCGGTGCAGGTACTTGGCGTGCCCCTCGTCGTAGCCGTTCTCGACCGCGAAGCGCCAGTTGCCCTCGCGCGCCTGGATGCGGGCGCCGACGACCGCGGGGTTGTCCCGCAGCTCCTCGGGCAGCTGCTCGTCGATCGGCGGGGCCTCCTCGCCGTCCCCCACGAAGACCCACACCATGCCGAGCCGCTCCGCGGTCTCGAAGGTGGGCTGGGTGACCTTCCCGCAGATGGGCGAGTTCGGGCCGTCGGTGATGGCCGCGGCCAGGTCGCCGGTCTTCAGGTCGAAGGTCCACCCGTGGTAGACGCAGGACACCGTGCCGGGGAACTGCTGGTTGCCGTAGCTGAGCGGCACGCCGCGGTGCGGACAGCGGTCCTTGAGCGCGTACACCTGGCCGCGGTCGCGCATCACCATGATCCGCTCGCCCAGCAGGGTGATCCCCGTCGGCTTGTTCGTGATCTGCGACGAGAAGGCGACCGGGTACCAGTAGCCCCGGAAGCCGGCGGCGGCGCCCTGGTAGTTCGGCCAGCTCGACCAGTCCTGACGGCCCGGCAGGCGGCCCCGGCGCGACCGGCGGGCCCGCTCGGAGCGCGGCTTCCTCACGGGCGGGGTGGTGGTCCCCGCCGCGACGTCCTCTGCGACCATCTCGGTCTCCCCTCTGCTCCCGGCGCGGGCCGCGTCGGCCTCGTCCCGCCAGTGGGTGGAGTCGACCACCCGGCCCCCCGGCACCCAAGAGGGGTGTTCCAGTCAGCGGACCGCGGTCCGCTGAGCGAACCATGTTCCGCTGGCCGGACCACCGGGGTCGGTCCGAGCCGGCCGGCGTTCCTACCGTTCTCCCGTCCCGCACGCCGCGGGCCGGATGAGAGGACACGTTCGTGACGAGCACCTCGGTCGAGACCGACCTCACGATCATCGGGGCCGGACCCACCGGTCTCTACGGGGCCTTCTGCGCCGGTTTCCGCGGTCTGCGCACGGTGGTCGTGGACGCCCTGCCGCAGGTCGGCGGCCAGATCGCCGCCCTGTACCCGGAGAAGTCCGTGCGAGACGTCGCGGGGCTGCCCGCCGTCGCCGGGCGCGACCTGGTGGCGTCCCTGCAGGCGCAGGCCGACTCGTTCGGCCCGACGTACCTGCTCGGCCGGCAGGCGACGGAGCTGGCCTACTCGCCGGACGGCCGGCCGCAGCTGACGCTCAGCGACGGCACCCGCGTCGACACCGGCGCCGTCGTCCTGACCGCGGGCATCGGCACGTTCACCCCGCGGCCGCTGCCGGCCGGGGAGGCCTTCCTCGACCGGGGCCTCAGCTACTTCGTCCCCGACCTCGCCGTCCACACCGGCCGGGACGTGGTCGTGGTCGGCGGCGGGGACAGCGCCATCGACTGGGCGCTGGCCCTGCACCCGATCGCCCGCTCGGTCACCGTGGTGCACCGGCGCGCCGCGTTCCGCGCCCACGCGGCCAGCGTCACCGCGGCGCGCGAGGCGGGCGTGGCCTTCCGCGTCAACTGCGAGGTGGCGGAGCTGTCCGGCAGCGACCGCGTCGAGCGGGTCCGCCTCACGACCAAGGGCGCGGACGACGAGCACCTCCCGGCCGGCAGCGTCATCGCCGCCCTGGGCTTCATCTCCGACCTCGGCCCGCTGGCCGACTGGGGGCTGGAGCTCTCCGGCCGGGCGATCCACACCGACCAGCGCATGCAGACCAACCTGCCGCGGGTGTACGCGGCGGGAGACGTGACCGAGTACCCCGGCAAGGTCCGGCTGATGTCGGTGGGCTTCGGGGAGGTCGCCACCGCGGTGAACAACGCCGCCGTGGCCCTGGACCCCGCCGCCTCCCTGTTCCCCGGCCACTCGACCGAGGCCGCCTGAGCCCCAGCACGCGAGGAGACAGACATGCCCTACGTCATCGGCGCCGACTGCGTGGACGTCAACGACCGCGCCTGCACCGACGTCTGCCCGGTCGACTGCATCTACGTCGGCGACCGCAAGAGCTACATCAACGCGGCCGAGTGCATCGACTGCGGTGCCTGCGAGCCGGAGTGCCCGGTCGAGGCGATCTTCGTCGACCGCACCGCGCGCGGGGACGAGGAGAAGAGCCGGTTCGTCACCGACTCCGCCGCCTTCTTCAGCGAGATCCTCCCGGGCCGCACGGCGCCCCTGGGCAACCCGGGCGGCGCCCGGAAGATCGGCGACCTCGGCGTCGACACCGAGTTCGTCAGCCAGTACGACGCCTGAGGCCGGCGCCGCTCCCACCCCGGACCCCCGGGCGGGAGCGGCGCCGGTCCGGGATCACCGCCCGCGGAACACCGGCTCCCGCTTGTCGAGGAACGCCTGGAGCCCCTCGGCCGCGTCCTCGGTGGCGATGACCTGCTGCACGGCGGCCCACTCCACGTCCATCGCCGCGTCGATGTCCCGGTGCGCGCCGGCCTCGACGGCCTGCTTGAGCAGCCCGATGGTCCGCGTCGGCCGCGCGGCGAGGGTCCGGGCCCGATTGGCGACCGCGTCGGCGAACTGCACGTCGGGGACGACGTCGTCCACCAGCCCGATCTCGAGCGCCTCGGCCGCCGACAGCCGCCGTCCCTCCATCATGAGCAGCCGCGCCCGGTGCACGCCGAGGAGGCGGGGCAGCCGCTGACTGCCGCCCGCGCCGGGGAACAGGCCCAAGCCGATCTCGGGGAAGCCGATCGTCGCCGTCTCCGCCGCCATCCGCAGGTCGCAGGCGAGCGTCAGCTCGGCCCCGCCGCCGAGCGCGTGGCCGTTGATCGCCGCGACGACGGGCTTGGGCGCCTCCTCCAGGAGCCGCTGCACCTCGATCCACCGGCGCATCTGCACGTGGTTGGCCAGCGACAGGTCCCGCATCACGGCGATGTCGGCGCCGGCGACGAAGAACCGGCCGGTCCCGGTGAGGACGATGCACCGGACCGCGGGGTCGGCACTGAGCCCCGGCAGCACGTCGAGGAACTCCTGGATCATCGCCGGGTCCACGGCGTTGGCCGGCGGCCGGTCGATCGTCACCGTGGCGACGCCCTCGTCGACGGTCACCGTGAGGACGGAGGGGGCTCCTCCGGACGGGCTGGTCATCTCTCTCCTGTCATTCGAGTGCGCCTGCTTCGGTCAGGGCCTGGATCTCCGCCGGCTGCAGGCCGAGCAGCTCGGTGAGGACGGCGTCGGTGTGCTGCCCGAGCAGCGGAGCGGGCCGGTCGGGCCGCACGGCGGTGCGGCCCAGGCGCGCCACGACGCCCTCGTGCAGGACGCGACCGGCCAGCGGGTGGTCCAGCGCCACGTAGAAGCCGCGGGCGGCCAGGTGCGGATCCCGGTCGACCAGGTCCTCCCCCGTGCTCACCACGGCCGCGGGGACGCCGAGGGCCTGCAGCCGCTCGGCCAGCGTCTCGGCGTCCTGACCCCGCGTCCACGCCGCGAGCGCCTCGTCGATGCGGTCCTCGGCCGCCTTGCGCTCGGTGCGCCCGGCGTCGGCGAGCGCGCTCAGCGCCTCGGCCTCCGGGGACCCCTCGGTCCCGGCGACGGCCGCCTCGACGAGCCGGCGCCACTGCGGGTCCTCCGACACGGCGATCGCCACCCAGCGGTCGTCCCCGCTCGCCGGGTACACCCCGTGGGGCACGTGCTCCGCGTGCCGAACCGGGTGGTCCGGGGTCGCGCCGCGCTCCGGCGCCCCCACCTGGTGCTCCAGCAGGGCGGGACCCATGGCCGCGGCCATGGCCTCGAGCTGGGAGAGGTCCACGAAGCCGCCCTCCCCCCGCAGCAGGAGGTCGAGCACCCCGACGACCGCGGCGTTGGCCGCCACCATGTCCCCGAGGCCGAAGGTCAGCCCCTGCGGCGTCCCCCCGGGGTCGGCGGTCTCGGCGGTGAGGCCGGACATCGCGGCGAGCGTGTCGGCGAAGGTCACCGCCCGGCGCCAGGGCCCGGTCTGGCCGACCCCGGACATGGAGACCGCGATGACGCCCGGGTTCGCCCGGGCCAGGTCCTCGTAGCCCAGGCCCCACCGGGCCATGGTCCCGGGGCTGTAGTTGTCGATGACCAGGTCGCACCGCGCGGCCAGCTGCCGGACCAGGTCCTGTCCGGCCTCGGTCCGCATGTTGACCGCCACGCTGCGCTTGCCCCGGTTGAAGTTGAGGAAGTAGCCGCTCTCGTCCGGACCCGCGCCCGGGCGCAGGCGCATGCCCGGGGAGAACCGGGTGGGGTCCTGGCGGAACCTGGACTCGACCTTGACGACGTCGGCGCCGGAGTCGGCCAGCAGCCGGGTGGCGTAGGGCCCGGCGAGCACCCAGGTGAGGTCGAGAACCCGGAGCCCGGCCAGCGGTCCGGCCGCGGCCCGGCCCGGGCGCGCACCCGCCGGCCGCGGCCGGGCACCGGCGCTCCAGGAGGGCGCCGCCACGGCCC
>NZ_JAQISV010000033.1:0-39615 GCF_048569675.1 Geodermatophilus sp. CPCC 206100 | reverse complement strand
CCGCCGGCCCCGGCGTCGCCCGCCGCGCGCAGCCGGCCGCTGCCGCCGGTCCCGCCGCCGCGCCCGCGGGCCGGCCGCTGGGTGCCCGGCCCGGACGACACGCAGCTCATCCCGGTGCTGCCGGCGGTGCCGCGCCCGGTCGACGAGACCGACGAGGAGGTCGAGGCCCGCGAGGGCGCACCCGGCGAGCGCCGCGGCATCCTCCGGGCCGCCGGCACGATGGCCGTGGCCACGCTGGTCTCCCGGCTCACCGGCCTGCTGCGGACCATGGTGCTGGCCGCGGCGCTGGGCGTCGGGCTGGTCAACGACGCCTACAACACGTCGAACACGCTGCCCAACATCGTCTACGAGCTGCTGCTCGGCGGGGTGCTGACCTCGGTCATCGTGCCGCTGCTCGTGCACGCCCAGGAGCGCGACCGTGACCAGGGCGTCCGCTACGCCCAACGGCTGTTCACCGTCCTCGTGGCGGCCCTGCTGGTCGTGACGGCGCTGGCGATCCTGGCGGCGCCGCTGCTCACCCGCCTGTACGGCATCGAGGACGACCCCGAGCAGGTCCGGCTGGCCAACTGGCTGGCCCGCATCCTGCTCGTGGAGATCGTGTTCTACGGCATCGGTGCGCTGGCCCAGGCGATCCTCAACTCGCGCAACGTCTTCGGGCCCCCGGCGTGGGCACCGGTGCTCAACAACGTCGTCGTCATCGCCACCGGCCTGCTCTTCGTCGCCGCCAGCGGGCCGGGGGACCTGACGCCCGCGACCATCACCGACGAGCAGGTGTGGCTGCTCGGCATCGGCACCACCCTGGGCATCGCCCTGCAGTCGCTGGTGCTGCTGCCGCTGCTGCACCGGGCCGGGGTGCCGCTGCGCCCGCAGTGGAACCTGCGCGAGACCGGCCTGCGGGAGGCCGGCGACCTCGCCGTGTGGGTCATCGGGTACGTCGCGATCAGCCAGGTCGGCGTCGTGGTGGCCACCCGGATCGCCAACGCCGCGCAGCGCGAGGGCGGCCTCGGGTCCAGCGCGTTCGCCTACACCAGCCTGCTGTTCCAGATGCCCTACGGGATCATCGGGGTCGCGCTGCTCACCGCGCTCCTGCCCCGGATGAGCCGGGCCGCCGCGCGCGCCGACGTCCCCGGCGTCGTCCGTGACCTCTCCCTCGGCACCCGGCTGTCGGCGCTCGGCCTGCTGCCGGTGACCGCGGCGCTCACCGTGCTCGGCCCGGCCCTCGGGACCCTCGCCTTCGCCCGCGGCAACACCAGCGTCGACGAGGCCCGCGCGATGGGGGTCGCGCTGGCCGTGGGCGCCTTCGGGCTGCTGCCGATGGCGGTCACGCTGCTGCAGCTGCGGGTCTTCTACGCGATGAAGGACGCCCGCACGCCCACGCTCATCCAGGTGGGCATGGTCGCCGTCCGCGTGCCGCTGCTGCTGCTCGTCCCCGTCGTCGTCGACCCGGACCGGGTGGTCGCCGGGCTGATGCTGGTCACCAGCACCACCTACCTGGCCGGCTGGGTCATCGGGCACGTCGCGCTGCACCGCCGGCTCGGGGCCCTGGAGGTGCGCGCCACGCTGGGACCGGTGCTGCGGATCGCCGCTGCCTCGCTCGTCGCCGGGCTGCTCGGCTGGGCCGTGGTGGCCGTGACCAACGGCGCTCTGGGGCGGTCGGTGGCGGGCTCGCTCGGCACCCTGCTCATCGGTACCGTGGTGATCGGCGTCGTGGCTCTGGCAGGGCTGGTGCTCGCCCGGGTCCCCGAGGTCCGAGAGCCCCTGGCCGCGGTCAGGGCCCGGCTGGGGCGCGGATGAGCACCGCGGCGACGCCACCGCCGGGGCACCCCCGTCCCCGGCCCGGAACGAGGGAGTCGGCCGCGTCGATGACGTCCACGACCACCGGCCTCCCCGACCGCTACCGCCCGCTCGACGAGGTCGGCCCGGCCGAACCCACGTCGACCGGCGTCATCCGGTGCTGGCGCGCCAAGGACCGCATCCTCAACCGCGACGTCGCCATCCGGGTCCACACCCCCGGCGGCGCCGCGGCCCGCGAGTGGATCACCCGGGCGCTGACCGCCGGCGGCCTGGCCACCCCCGCGCTGGCGATGGTCTACGACGCCGCCGAGGGCAGCGGCAACGCCCAGGTCCCGGGTGGCGCGGCCTACGTCGTCAACGAGTGGATCGAGGGGCAGACCCTCGCCGAGCGCATGGCCGAGGGGCCGATGCCCGAGCGCGAGGCCCGCACCGTCCTGCGCCGGCTGGCCGAGGGGGTCGCCGAGGCGCACCGGGTCGGCCTCGCCGTCGGCGGCATCAGCCCCGAGACCGTCGTCCTGCGGCCCAACGGCCTGGTCGGCCTCCGCGCCGTCCCGGCCGCCGGCGGCACCATCCAGGGCGACATCAGCTCACTGGCCGAGCTGCTCGAGTACTGCCTCGCCGGCCCGGCCGAGCCCGGCGCCCGGCGCCGCGTCCTGCCGCCCGACCTCGCCGCCCTCGTCCGGCGGGCGCGCTCCACCGAGCCGGGCGCCGGCCTGTCCAGCGTGGCGGCGATGGCCGCCCTGCTCGCCGAGCGTCCCCGCGGGCACGTCTCCGAGCCCGTCCGTGGCACCGACGAGAGCGACAGCGGCTGGCTGCGCCGGCTGCGCGAGCGGCGCGAGGACGACGTCGACGAGGACCCGTCCCCCACCCTGGACGCCTCCGGGGGCGCTCCGCGCCGGCTCAGCCGCCCGCCGGTCCCGCCGCCCCGCCCCGACGAGGACGAGGACCTGCTGCCGCTGGCGGGCGGGTTCGGCGTCGACGAGGACGACCTCGAACCCGAGGAGCCCGACGCCGACGGCTACGACGAGCCGGCCCCCCAGGGCCGCCGCAAGCTGCTCGTGGTCGGGCTGCCTCTCCTCGCGCTCGCCGTGGTCATCGTGCTGGCCTGGTGGCTGGGGACGAACGTGCTGTCGGTGGCCGACTCGGTCGAGGGCGAGCGCACGACGCCGGCGCCGTCCGCCCCCTCCAGCAGCGCCCCGGCCGAGGACAGCGCGGCGCCCAGTGACGCCCCGGCCGCGACCATCGCCGGCGGGACCGTGCTGGACCCGGGCGGGGACGGCGAGCCGGAGAACGTCGACGCGATCCCGCTGTCCTTCGACGGCGACCCCGCCACCGCCTGGTCGACGCTCACCTACCGGGGCTCCCCGGCCTTCGGCAACCTCAAGGACGGCGTCGGGATCGTCTACGACCTCGGCACCGAGCAGGCCCTGTCCGGCGTCACCGTGACCACCAACACCCCCGGCGCCACCGTCGAGATCCGGGTGGGCGACGAGCCCGAGGGGCCGGTGGACGGCTACGACGTCGTCGCCTCCGGCGAGCTGACGCCCACCACCGACCTCACCTTCGAGGAGCCCGTGACCAGCCGCTACGTGCTGCTGTGGGTGACCGGGCTGGTGTCCTCCGACGACGGGTTCTCCGCCGACGTGGCCGAGGTCGCCGTCCAGCCGGCCGGCTGAGCGCCGCCTCGGGGCGGGTGACCCGGTTTCCGTCGGCTGGAATGGAACGCTGCTGACCGGGGAATGTGCCTCCTACGATCCTCGTTGTGCCGCCCGTGACCTCAGACCACCCGACCCCTGGCCCTGCCGTGACCACCACCGGGAACCCCGCGATCCCGCCGGCGGAGCACGACGGCGTCCGTGACCTGATCATCATCGGGTCGGGACCGGCCGGCTACACCGCCGCCGTGTACGCCGCCCGCGCGAACCTGCACCCGCTGGTGTTCGAGGGCTCCCAGTTCGGTGGCGCGCTCATGACCACCACCGAGGTGGAGAACTTCCCCGGCTTCGCCGAGGGCATCCAGGGCCCGCAGCTGATGATGGACATGCGTCAGCAGGCCGAGCGCTTCGGCGCCGAGCTGGTGGCCCGCGACGTCAGCGAGGTCGACCTCACCGCCGAGCCGAAGATCGTGAAGGTCGGCGACGAGGTGCACCGCGCACACGCGGTCATCGTGGCCACCGGCTCCAAGTACCGGTACCTGGGCCTGGACAACGAGGCCCGCCTGCTCGGTCGCGGCGTCTCGGCCTGCGCCACCTGCGACGGCTTCTTCTTCCGGGACCAGGACATCGTCGTGGTCGGCGGCGGCGACTCGGCGATGGAGGAGGCCACCTTCCTCACCCGCTTCGCGAAGACGGTCACCGTCGTCCACCGGCGGAGCGAGCTGCGGGCGTCGAAGATCATGCAGCAGCGTGCCCAGGAGAACGAGAAGATCCGCTGGCAGCTGGGCAAGCAGGTCACCGACGTGCTCGGCGAGAACACCGTCTCCGCCGTGCAGCTCACCGACGTCGAGACCGGCACCACCGAGACCGTGCCGGTGACCGGCCTGTTCGTCGCGATCGGCCACGACCCGCGCAGCGAGATCTTCGCCGGCCAGCTCAAGCTGGACGACGAGGGCTACATCCAGGTGGAGCACCCGACCACCAAGACGAACATCGACGGCGTCTTCGCCTGCGGTGACGTCGTCGACCACATCTACCGGCAGGCCATCACCTCGGCCGGCACGGGCGCCGCGGCGGCCATCGACGCCGAGCGGTTCCTGGCCGAGGCGTTCGGCGAGCGCTGACGCCCGATCCGGGCATACCGCAGCGCCTCCGCGGGTTGTCCCGCGCAGAGGCTCACAGACCTCGACCGACGAGAGGGAGAACGACCATGGCAGGCAACACCGTGACGGTCACCGACGCCAGCTTCGCCGACGACGTGCTGGGCAGCGACAAGCCCGTGCTCGTCGACTTCTGGGCGGAGTGGTGCGGCCCGTGCAAGATGGTCGCCCCGGTCCTCGAGGAGATCGCCTCGGAGCACGGTGACAAGCTGACGATCGCCAAGCTCAACATCGACGAGAACCCGCAGATCGCCCGCGACTACCAGGTCATGTCGATCCCGACCATGACGGTCTTCCAGGGCGGCAAGCCGGTGAAGAGCATCATCGGCGCCAAGCCGAAGGGCGCGATCCTCTCCGACCTCGCCGACTACCTGTAAGGACTCCCCGCCCCCTGCAGGGGGCCGGAGCCCGCGACGGGCTGCTGACAGGGCCTCCTCCGCCGACCGGCGGGGGAGGCCCTGTCGCGTGCCGGTCCCCCCCGACGGGCCGGGTCGTCGCACGGGGACCACAATCGGTCCACGATGGGAACCGACAGCCGCATGCAGCCCCTCGGGACCGGAGACCACGGTCCCGCTGTGGCCGACGTCCACGCCGCCCTGCGCAGCCTCGGGCTGCTGCCGCCCACCGCCGGCACCGCCGACGGCGAGCCGCTCGAGGAGGTCTACGACACCGCCACCGAGCTCGCCGTCCGGCACTTCCAACAGGTCCGCGGCCTGTCCGTCGACGGGCGGGTGGGCGAGGAGACCTACCGCGCGCTGTCCGAGGCGCGCTGGTCCCTCGGCGACCGGCTGCTCCACCACGACCCGGTCCGCCCGATCCGCGGGGACGACGTCATCAACCTGCAGGACCGGCTGCACGAGCTCGGCTACGACGCCGGCCCGGTGGACGGCGTGTTCGGCACCGAGACCGAGATCGGGCTGCGCGCCTTCCAGCGCGACTACGGGCTGACCGCCGACGGCACCTGCGGCCCGGCCACCCTGCGGGCGCTGCGCCAGCTCGGCCGGAAGGTGACCGGCGGGCGCCCGCAGCTGCTGCGGCAGAGCGCCAGCTTCGTGGAGAGCGGCCCGCACCTGATCGGCCGGCGCATCGTCGTCGACCCGGGGCACGGTGGCCCGGACACCGGGTTCACGGCGGGCGAGACGACCGAGGCCGACCTCGTGCTCGACCTGGCCTCGCGCATCGAGGGCCGGCTCGCCGCCGCCGGCGCCACCGTCTACCTGACCCGCGGCCGCGACCAGGCCCCGACCCTGCAGGAACGGACGGCGTTCGCCAACGACGCCCGCGCCGACCTGTTCCTCTCCCTGCACCTGGACGCGCACCCCTCCGAGCACGCCCGCGGGGTGGCCAGCTACTACTACGGCACCGGGTCCGGCCCCTCCTCCACGGTCGGCGAGCAGTTCGCCAACCTGGTCCGCCGGGAGGTCATCGCGCGCACCGGCATGCTCGACCTCGGCTCGCACGCGAAGACCTGGGACCTGCTGCGGATGTCCCGGATGCCCGCGGTGCGGATGGACTGCGGCTACCTCTCCCACCCCGTCGACCGGCTGCTGCTGCTCGACGCCCGGCTGCGCAGCACCGTGGCCAGCGCCGTCGTGGCCGCCGTCCAGCGGCTGTTCCTGCCGGCCGAGGCCGACCCGCCCACCGGCACGTTCGTGCTGCCCGCCCGCGTCTGACCGCACTCCCGGGCGTATAGGAAGCTCTCCCTGCGTCTCGGGCCGCCGGACGCAGGCAGAGCCTCCAACACCTCGCGGAGCGGGGCCGGTGGGGCGTACGGGACCGGACGGGTCCGTCCCACCCGCCGTGTCCCCGCGAGCCGCGGTGTGCGCCTCCCTACACTCGACAGGTGGCCTCTCTCCCGCCCGGTACGCCTCCGGGCCCCGGTGTGCACCCCCACCCGGCGCCGCGCCACCCGCGGCTGGACCCGCTGGCCGACCGGTACGCAGCACGTACGCACGGGATGAAGACCTCGGAGATCCGCGCGCTGTTCTCCGTCGTCAGCCGTCCCGAGGTGGTCTCGCTGGCCGGCGGCATGCCCGCGGTCACCGCACTGCCGCTGGACGCGGTCGGCTCGATGATCGGCGACCTGGTCTCGGGGATGGGGGCGCAGACCCTCCAGTACGGCTCCGGCCAGGGCGACCCGCGGCTGCGCGAGCGGATCTGCGACGTCATGGCGCTGGAGGGCATCACCGACGCCTCGCCCAGCGAGGTGGTCGTGACCGTCGGCTCCCAGCAGGCGCTCGACCTGGTGACCCGCGTCTTCTGCGACCCGGGCGACGTCATCCTCGCCGAGGGCCCCTCCTACGTCGGCGCGCTCGGGGTCTTCCAGGCCGCCGAGGCGCAGGTGCGGCACGTGCCCATGGACGACGACGGGCTGATCCCCGAGGCGCTGGAGCAGGCGCTCATCGAGTGCCGCGCCAACGGCGACCGGGTCAAGTTCCTCTACACGGTGCCCAACTACCACAACCCCGCCGGCGTCACCCTCTCCGAGCCGCGCCGCGAGCAGGTCATGGCGATCGCCGAGCGCTACGACCTGCTGATCATCGAGGACAACCCCTACGGGCTGCTCGGCTTCGACCGCGACCCGATGCGGGCGCTGCGGGCGCGCAACAGCCGGCGGGTCATCTACCTCGGCTCCTTCTCCAAGACCTTCTCCCCGGGCCTGCGCGTGGGCTGGGTGCTCGCGCCGCTCGCCGTCCGGGAGAAGCTGGTGCTGGCCACCGAGGCGCAGGTGCTGTGCCCGCCGTCGCTCACCCAGTACGCCGTCGCCCGGTACCTGGACACCCAGCCGTGGCGTGAGCAGATCAAGCACTTCGTCGAGCTCTACCGGGAGCGGCGGGACGCCGCCCTGGAGTCCCTCGACCAGCTCATGCCCGCCGGCACCACCTGGACCCGGCCCGACGGCGGCTTCTACGTGTGGCTCAAGCTGCCGCACGGTCTGGACGCCAAGCGCATGCAGCCCCGCGCGGTCAACGCGCACGTCGCCTACGTGCCCGGCATCGGCTTCTACGCCGACGGCGGCGGGCGGGAGTACATGCGGCTGTCCTACTGCTATCCCGAGCCCGACCAGATCCGGGAGGGCGTGCGCCGGCTGGCCCGGGTCATCGAGGCGGAGCTGGACCTGCACTCCACCTTCGACGCGGTGGACACCGGCACCTTTCGCGCCCTCGCCCAGCCCGGTCACGAGGCGGAGAACATCGTCGGCCCGGCCAACAGCGACACCTACGAGGACGGACGCGCATGAGCGAGCAGGTCGCACCCGCCGCGGAGCCCGCCGCAGCCCGCCACCCCCTGCGCGCGGTCGTGCTGGCCGGCGGGCTGAACTTCGAGCGGGAGGTCAGCCTCTCCTCGGGGACCCAGGTCGAGGAGGAGCTGACCCGCGCCGGGGTGGACGCCGAGGTGCGCGACGCCGACGCCGAGCTGCTGCCCGGCCTGGCCGCCGCCCCGGCCGACGCGGTGTTCATCGCGCTGCACGGCGCCACGGGGGAGGACGGCGCCCTGCGCGCGGTGCTCGACCTCGCCGGGGTGCCCTACGTCGGCTCCCCGGCCGCGGCCTGCCGGCTGGCGTGGGACAAGCCGGCGGCCAAGTCGGTGGTCCGCTCCGCCGGGGTCACGACGCCGGACTGGGTGGCCCTGCCGCACAGCACGTTCCGGGAGCTGGGCGCCGGCGCGGTGCTCGACCTCATCGTGGCCCGCCTCGGCCTGCCGCTCATGGTCAAGCCGGCCTCCGGTGGCTCGGCCCTGGGCGCGCAGAAGGTGACCCGGGTGGAGGACCTCCCCGCCGCGATGGTCAGCTGCTTCGCCTACGGCGACACCGTGCTGGTCGAGCGGTTCGTGGACGGCGTGGAGCTGGCGCTGTCCGTCGTCGACCTGGGGGAGGGGCCGCAGGCGCTGCCGGCGGTCGAGATCGCCCCGGAGTCCGGCGTGTTCGACTACACCGCGCGCTACACGCCGGGGCTCACCGAGTACCACGCGCCCGCCCGGGTCTCCGACGCGGTGGCCGAGCGGGCGGCGGCGCTCGCGGTGCAGGTGCACCGGGTGCTCGGCCTGGCCGACCTGTCGCGGACCGACGCGATCGTCAGCCCGGACGGCGAGGTGCACTTCCTGGAGGTCAACGTCTCCCCCGGGCTCACCGAGACGTCGATGTTCCCGATGGCGGTGGAGGCGGCCGGGCACTCGCTCGGCGACGTCCTCGCCCGGCTGCTCACTGCCCCCCCGCGGGGCGCCGCCCACCCGCGGAACCACGGACCCGAGCCCGGGTTGCGTCAGTGACGCAACCCGGGCTCGGGTCGGGTCTCACTCCTCGTTGCGGCGCCCCGTGATGTCGGGAGCCATCAGGCCGATGATGCGCTGCAGGTCGTCGACCGAACCGAACTCGACGACGATGCGCCCCTTCGCCCGGCCGATCTGGACCTTCACCTTGGTCTCGAACGCGTCGGACAGCCGGCCGGCGAGGTCCTCGACGCCCGGCGCGTTGAACCGCCGGGTGCGTCGCTTCGCGGCCGGCTGCTCGGCGGCGGCCAGGGCGACGGCCTCCTCGGTGGCCCGCACCGACATGCCCTCGGCCACGATCCGGGTGGCGAGGGCGTCCTGCGCCTCGGCGTCGGCCAGCCCGAGCAGCGCCCGCGCGTGGCCGGCCGAGATGACGCCGGCGGCGACCCGGGTCTGCACCTTCACCGGCAGCTTCATCAGCCGGATGGTGTTGGTGACCTGCGACCGGCTGCGGCCGATCCGCTGCGCCAGCTCCTCGTGGGTGGCCCCGAACTCCTCCAGCAGCTGCTGGTAGGCCGCGGCCTCCTCGAGCGGGTTGAGCTGGACGCGGTGGATGTTCTCCAGCAGCGCGTCGCGCAGCAGGGCGTCGTCCGTGGTGTCCCGGACGATGGCCGGCACGGTGTCCAGCCCGGCCGCGCGGGCGGCGCGCAGCCGGCGCTCGCCCATGATGAGCTCGTAGCCGCCGTCGGTGCGCTCGCGCACGACGACCGGCTGCAGCAGGCCGAACTCCCGCACGGAGTGGGTGAGCTCCTCCAGCGCCTCGTCGTCGAAGACCTGGCGGGGCTGCTTGGGGTTGGGGACGACGTCACCGACGGCCACCTCGCGCAGCTGCGCGCCGGGGACGCCGACGGTCTCCTCCTGCCGCCGCGCCACCGTCTCGGCTGCCTGGGCGGCCGGCGGCAGCAGGTGGACCGGGGATGCGGGCTCGGCCGCGGGGGCGGGCGCGCTCTGCGGCCCCGGCTCGCCGCCCATCGACTCCGGCAGCGCCGGCTGCTCGACCGGCGGGGCGCTGGTGGGGATCAGGGCCGCCAGTCCCCGGCCGAGACCGCCACGCTTGTTCATGCTCGCTCCTCAGGAGACGGGGGGACGGGCACGGTCGCCGCGTCGGTGTCGGCGAAGGCCAGATCGTCCAGGCGGACGGCGTTCATCGGGGTGGTCGGCGGTCCGGCGGGGGCCGGGGTGCTCAGCGGCGGCAGCGACACCCCGCGCTGCGCGAGCTCGCGGGCGGCGTCCACGTAGCTGGTGGAGCCGCGCGAGCCGGGGTCGTAGGTGAGCACCGACTGGCCGTACCCCGGCGCCTCCGACACCCGCACGTTGCGGGGGATGACCGCGTCCAGCACGAGCTCACCGAAGTGGTTGCGGACCTCCTCGGCCACCTGGTCGGCGAGCTTGGTCCGCCCGTCGTACATGGTGAGCAGGATGGTGCGGACGGCGATCCCCGGGTTGAGGTGCTGGCGGACCAGGTCGATGTTGTTGAGCAGCTGCCCCAGCCCCTCCAGCGCGTAGTACTCGCACTGGATGGGGATGAGCACCTCGTCGCCGGCCACGAGTGCGTTGAGCGTGAGCAGGCCGAGGGACGGCGGGCAGTCCACCAGCACGTAGTGGGGGCGCTGATCGGCGGGCAGGGAGTGCAGGTAGGCCTCGATGGACCGCCGCAGCCGGTACTCGCGGGCGACCACCGAGACCAGCTCGATCTCCGCGCCGGCCAGGTCGATGGTGGCCGGGACGCAGCGCAGCAGGGGGCTCGCCGTGGTGGGGTGCACGACCTCCGACAGCGAGTGGTCACCGACCAGCGCGTCGTAGATGGACGGCGTCCCGACGTTGTGCGGGACACCGAGCGCCGTGCTCGCGTTGCCCTGCGGGTCCAGGTCGATGACCAGCGTGCGCAGCCCGTAGAGCGCCAGCGCCACCCCCAGGTTCACCGTGGAGGTGGTCTTGCCGACGCCGCCCTTCTGGTTGGCGATGCTGATGACGCGGATCCGTCCGGGCGCCGGGAACGGCTCCTGGTTGGCGGCGTGCAGGACCCGCGTCGCCCGCAGCGCCTCCATGGCGATGGGGCTGTCGAAGTCCGCTCCGGTGCCGGCCGCCTGGTCGGCGGCGAGGCTGCTGCGCAGCCGCTCGCCCGGGTCGGTCATCTCGGGTCCTTCCTGCGGAGCCGTTTCACGTGGAACGGGTTCGGGGAGTCGTACGGGTTCCACGTGGAACAGACGTCACCGTGCTCCACGCGTCATGACCACCACGGTAGTGGCAGCCTCCCCGAGGTCGGCACCGACAGCCCGGGCGTGGACGTCGCGCATGCCGGCCGCCTCCAGGTCGGGGATCAGCGCCGGCAGCTCCTCGACGGCGCGGGTGCCGACGAGGGCCACCAGCTGGGCCCCCGGCCGCAACAGCTCCCGACACCAGGCGACCAGCCGGGGGAGGGCGGCGACCGCCCGCGCGGTGACGACGTCCACCGCGCCGACCGCCTGGCGCACCGAGCGCTCTTCGGCCCGGCCGCGGATCACCCGCCACGGGACCCCGAGCTCGGCGACGACCTCCTCGAGGAACTCCACCCGCCGGGCCATCGGCTCGACGAGGGTCAGCCGCAGGTCCGGCCGGGCCAGCGCCAGGGGGATCCCGGGCAGGCCGGCCCCGCTGCCGACGTCCACCACGGTGGCGCCCCGGGGCACCGCCTCGGCGACGGCCGCGCTGTTGAGCACGTGCCGCTCCCACAGACGGGGCACCTCCCGCGGGCCGATCAACCCCCGGGTGACGCCGTCGGTGGCCAGCCGCGCGACGTAGCGCTCGGCGTCGGGCAGGGCCGCGCCGAAGACCCCGCCCGCGACGGGTGGGGCCGGTGGGACCGCTGGGGCCTCGGCAGCCTCGGTCACTTGTCCGGGAGCACCACGACGCGGCGGTTGGGCTCCTCGCCCTCCGACTCGCTGTGCACCCCGGCGACGCCGGCGATGACGTCGTGGACGACCTTGCGCTCGAACGGGTTCATCGCCGCGAGGCGCTCGGGCTGCCGGCTGGCGCCGACCCGGCGGGCCGCCTCGGCCGCGAGCGAGGTGAGGTCGGCCCGCCGCTTGGCACGAAAACCGCCGATGTCGAGCATCAGCCGGCTGCGCACCCCGGTGGACTGCGCGACGGACAGGCGGGTCAGCTCCTGCAGTGCCTCCAGCACGGCGCCGTCCGAGCCGACCAGGTCGTCGAGCTGGCCGCCGACGATGGCCACCGACGCCCGGTCCCCCTCGACGTCGAGGTCGATGTCGCCGTCCACGTCGAGGATGTCGAGCAGCCGCTCGAGGTAGTCACCGGCCACGTCGCCCTCGCGGACGAGCAGGTCGTCACCGCTGTCCTCGTCGGCCGGCTCCACCAGGGCGTCGGCGGACTCGCCGTCCGGGTCGGGCAGGTCGGGCAGGTCGGGCTCGGCCGGTCCGGAGCCGGAGGGCACCGGGCTGAGGACGGCGCCCGAGGTCGCCTCGGCCGTGGCCGACGTGTCGGTGGGGTGCTGCGGAGCGCTCATGGCTGTTCCTCCCAGTCGGAGCGGGCATCCGGGGATCCCCCGGTGGTTGGTGGCCGGCCTCGCGGGCCGGTAGGCGTCCGCGACGGGTGCCGGGTGCGGGTCAGCGGCGCTTGCGCTTGCCGCGGTTGGCCGGCCCCTGGCTACCCCGGCTCCCGCCGGTGCCGGTGCGGGGCCGCCCGGTCTGGCCGCGGTTGCCCGGCGGCTTGCCGTTGGCCCCGGACGCGGTCGCACCCGGTGGCTGCGGACCGTCGACGGCGGCGCCGTCCACGGGTGCGCCGGTGCCGGCGGTCGTGCCGTCCGTGCCCTTGGACAGGTCGACCGTGCTCGACGGCGCGGCGGTGCGGCCACCCTTCGGGCGGACCGGCTTGGCGCCGGGCTTGGGTGCCAGCGTCTTCGGGTCGACAGGCGGGTTCTCCGCGTCGGCCTTGGCCTTGGCGGCGGGGGAGCCGGGCGGCGGCATCTTGCGCAGGATGAAGAACTGCTGGCCCAGGGTCCACAGGTTGTTGGTGAACCAGTACAGGAGCACGCCGACGGGGAAGAAGAAGCCGGTGACGAAGAGGCTCAGCGGCATGCCGTAGAGCAGCAGCTTCTGCACCATGGCCGCCTGGCCCTCGACCGGGCCCGACCGCCGCATGATCTGCTTCTGCGTGAAGAAGGTCGTGGCGCACATGATCACGATGAGGACGAACGCGACCACGCGGATGTTGGCGTAGGTGGCGATCTCGAGGATCGCCTGCTCCTTGGGCCCGCTCATGCTGAACGAGGAGGAGATGGGCGCCCCGAACAGCGGTGCCCGCGCGGCCTCGTCGGTGAGCTGGTCGTCCCAGCTGTAGAGGCCCTGGGCGTCGGGGGCCAGCCGGCGCAGGACGTGGAACAGCGACAGGAACACCGGGATCTGCGGCAGGATCGGCAGGCAGCCGGCCAGCGGGTTGACCCCGCGCTCCTTCTGCAGCGCCATCATGGCCTGGCTGAAGCCCTGCTTGTCGCTGCCGTACTGCTTCCGCAGCTTCTGGATCTCGGGCTGGATCTCCTGCATCGCCCGCTGCGACTTGACCTGCTTGACGAACAGCGGGAAGAGGATCAGCCGGATCGTGACGACGAGGAACACGATCGACAGGGCCCACGACAGGCCGGACAGGCCGGTGCCGGCCTCCGGGTCCCCGAAGACGGAGCTCCACAGCGAGTGCCACCGGGCCATGACCCAGGAGATGGCGGTGTACAACCAGTCAAGCAACGCCAGCCTCCTGCTGGGGTGCCCGGCGGGGTGCCGGGGGGTGGGCTCGGTCGGGTGCGGGCGTCGCGCCGCGCGCCGGCGGGACGGGGTCCCAGCCCCCGGGGTGCCAGGGAGCGCACTTGAGCAGCCGCGTCAGCGCCAGCCAGCTGCCCCGGCCCGCGCCGTGGACGGCGATCGCCTCGGCCGCGTACGCGCTGCAGGTGGGCGCGAACCGGCACCGCGGCGGCAGCGCCGGGCTGATCGCCCGCTGGTAGAAGCGCACCGCGGCCAGCAGGGCCCGCCCGACCGCGCCGGGGCGGCGGGTCGCAACGGTGCCCGGCTCGGCGGTCACGACGTCCGGACCCGTGCGGCGAGGACGCGGTCGAGACCGGCGGAGAGGTCCCGCGCCAGGTCCGCCGAGGTGGCGGTCGCCGCCTCGGGGCGGGCCCGGACGACCAGGTCGGCCGTCGCCGGCAGCCGGTGCAGCTCGCCGAGGACGACCGCGCGCAGCCGCCGGGTCACCCGGTGGCGGACCACCGAGTTGCCGACGGCCTTGCCCACCACGAAGCCGGCCCGTGGACCGCCGGCCGTCCCGGCGTCGCCGGGGCGCGGGGTCACGGGCCGTTCGGGGAGGTAGTGGAGCACCATGGTCGGCCGTCCGGCACGCCGACCGGACCGGACGACCGCGGTGAACTCCGGACGCCGGCGCAGGCGTGCCTGCGCGGGCAGCACCTCAGGCGGAGAGCTTCTCGCGACCCTTGCGCCGGCGGCCGGTGATGATGGCCCGGCCGGCGCGGGTGCGCATCCGCAGCCGGAAGCCGTGGGTCTTGGACCGGCGGCGGTTGTTCGGCTGGAACGTGCGCTTGCTCACGAGGTACTCCCACTACACGACATCGACGGTGCGCACCCACCGGCGGGCGGGCACGCGCGAGGGACGGCCAGGGCGCGGCGACCTGATCGGCCACCGACGTCCTCCGTCCACAGACTCCCACCAGCATAGCCGAGGAGCGGGGGGTGCCGGAGGCCGCCCGGACTCTGACTGCCCAGGCTCCACCATCCCCGGCGCCCTCCGGCGACGGCACGCCGGACAGCGCCCGCGACACGCCCGGCGGCGCGCCGGGGGAGCTCCCAGCCGTCGTTGCCGGGCTGTGGATGAGGCTGTTAGCGTCGCCGTCGCTCCGCACCGGACGTCCGAGTCCGGCGCAGGGGCCGCCCCGCTGGGTCGACCGACCACCGCGACCACCGAGATCCTCCGCAGAACCACCCTCTGACCAGCGACGACGCCCCTGCCCGGACCGCACGAGCGGTACTCGGCCGGATCTCGTCGCCGGTCGTGCACAGCCTGTGGACGCCGGTGTGGACGCCGTGTGTCCGGATGTCCACAGCGGGGGACTGACCGGGGGACGACGGCGCCCGGCACCCGGCGACCGCAGTGCGGTCGACGACACACGGAATCGGGGAGGACACGGCCATGGCCGATGCCACGGTGGACCTGGCGACGGTCTGGGACCAGATCCGCGAGCGGCTGGCCACGAGCCTGTCCCCGCAGCAGAACGCGATGCTCAACCTGACCCGCCCGGTCGGGGTGTTCGAGGACACCGCGGTGCTGTCGGCGCCGAACGAGTTCACCCAGACCGTGCTCGAGTCCCGGATGCGCCGGGTGCTCGCCGAGGCGCTGTCCGAGCAGCTGGGCCGGGACATCCGCGTCGCCGTCCAGGTGGAGGACACGCCGGCCGAGCCCGAGCCGCCCGCGCGGCCCGAGGTCCCCACCCGGCGACCGTGGTCGGCGGTCGAGGCGCAGCGCGCCGAGGAGGACCGGGAGACCCGCGACCGCGCCGACGACGGCCGCAGCGCCTTCGGGGTGCGCGCCGACGTGACCCGGCCGCTGACCTGGGAGCGCGACGTCCCCGAGCGGCCGGCCGCGCCCGACCTGCCGCCGGCCCGGGAGACCGAGGAGTGGTCGCCCACCGACTGGAGCCCGCCGGCGCGCACGAGCACCGGCCGCGGCGCGCGGCCGCAGCGGGACTGGGGCGGCGCACCGGACGACGACGGCGCCGCCGTGCTCCCGTTCGACCTGGACCCGGGGGACGCCGGCGCCGAGGAGCCGCCCGCCCCCAGCCGGGGACGCCGGAGCGAGAGCCGGGCGACCGCCGGGCGCGGCGGGGACGCCGTGCCGCTGTTCGGCGGGGACCGCCGGGCGCCGGCCGGCGCGCAGGACCCGGGCCTGAACCCGAAGTACGTCTTCGACAGTTTCGTCATCGGCAACAGCAACCGGTTCGCCCACGCCGCGGCGGTGGCGGTCGCCGAGGCGCCGGCCCGGGCCTACAACCCGCTGTTCATCTACGGCGACTCCGGGCTGGGCAAGACCCACCTGCTGCACGCGATCGGCCACTACGCGGCGCGGATGTTCCCCAACGTCCGGGTCCGGTACGTGAGCACCGAGGAGTTCACCAACGAGTTCATCAACCTGGTGCACTCCGGGCGGGCCGAGGACTTCCGCCGCCGCTACCGCGACATCGACTTCCTGCTCATCGACGACATCCAGTTCCTGGAGCGCGCCGAGCGGACGCAGGAGGAGTTCTTCCACACGTTCAACACGCTGCACAACGCCAGCAAGCAGATCGTCATCACCTCCGACCGGGCGCCGAAGAAGCTGACGACGCTGGAGGACCGGCTGCGCACCCGCTTCGAGTGGGGGCTCATCACCGACGTCCAGGCGCCGGACCTGGAGACCCGCATCGCGATCCTGCGGAAGAAGGCCTACGGCGAGCGGCTGCAGGTGCCCGACCAGGTGCTGGAGTTCATCGCCAGCAAGGTGCAGACCAACATCCGCGAGCTCGAGGGCGCACTGATCCGGGTGACGGCGTTTGCCAGCCTCAACAAGCAGCAGGTCGACCTGCCGCTGGCCGAGCTCGTGCTCAAGGACCTGATCAGCGACGAGCAGGGCCCGCAGATCACCGCGGCGATCATCATGGCGGCCACCGCCGAGTACTTCTCCGTGACCATGGAGGAGCTGCAGGGTGCCAACCGCAGCCGCACGCTGGTCAACGCCCGGCAGATCGCGATGTACCTGTGCCGGGAGCTCACGGAGCTGTCCCTTCCGCGGATCGGTGCCTCCTTCGGCGGCAAGGACCACACCACGGTCATGCACGCGGTCAAGAAGATCACCAACCTGATGAGCGAGCGCCGGGCCACCTACACGCAGGTGACCGAGCTGACCGCCCGCATCAAGAGCCGCGCCCGCCAGTAGCCCGGCTCCGTCCAGCGGCTCGGCCCGGGCCGACGAGGGCTGAGGAGGACGGCGTCCCCCCGTTGTCCACATGCCTGTGGGCGCTCGGCAGGTCGCCCGGCCCGCGCGGACGGCGACCTGTCTGTCACCCGAGCGGGTGACCTGGGTCGACTGGTCGACGAGTTGTCCCCAGGAATGTGCACAGGTTGGGGGTATCTCGTACCGGCGGCCTCACCGCACGTCACGGACACCCCGGGGACGACTCCGGGCCCTTGCGCCTGCCGCACCCGCCCGACGAGTCCCTGACCTGGGCTTTCGCCGTTCCGGACGCGTTCCGGGCCACCGCCGGCCCGCTGTGCCTCCAACGCGGTGCACTTGACCTGGGGACGAGCAGGGGGGAACCAGGGGACAGGAGGTGGACGCCGGGCGGTCGATGTGCGTAACCGTCGAGATGTCCACGTGTCGACAACAGAGTGCACTGACCAGCCCACAGTCCGCCAACACGTCGACTCGGGGCCTGAGCAGGTCCGATGCCCTCCATCCCCAGCTTCCACACGTGTGATGACGAAGATGAGTTAGTTGTCTCGAGGAATCCTTGAACCACACTCTGGGTGGGGAAGCAGCGCTGGGAGTGGCCTCGCGGGACCAGCGGTTACCGCTCTGTCGCCGGTAGAAGGCACGATGTGCACCGCAGAGCAGGAGGACCACGCAGAAGAGCTGGGGTGGATCAGGTCATGAAGTTCCGGGTGGCACGTGAGGTGCTCGCCGATGCCGTCGCCTGGACGGCGCGCAGCCTGCCGCCCCGGCCGTCGGTGCCGGTCCTGGCCGGGATCCTGCTCGAGGTCGACGGCAGTCAGCTGTCGGTGTCGGGCTTCGACTACGAGGTCTCCGCCCGCGCGGAGGTCGACGTGCAGGCGTCCGAGAGCGGACGGGCCCTCGTGCCGGGACGGCTGCTCGCCGAGATCACCCGCGCCCTGCCGCCGCACCCGGTGGACATCACCGCCGAGGGCCCGCGGCTGGCGATCGCCTGCGGCAACGCGCGGTTCAGCCTGCCGACCCTCCCGGTGGAGGACTACCCGTCCCTGCCGTCGATGCCGTCGTCGGCCGGCGTGGTCGACAGCGACGTGTTCGCCGAGGCCGTCGGCCAGGTCGCCGTGGCGGCGGGGCGCGACGACACCCTGCCGATGCTCACCGGCGTCCGGCTGGAGATCGAGGACGACCTGGTGACCCTCGCGGCCACCGACCGTTACCGGCTGGCGGTGCGCGAGTTCGCCTGGCGGCCGGACACCCCGGGGCTGTCGGCGGCGGTGCTGGTGCCCGCGCGCACGCTGGCCGACGCGGCGCGGACGCTGACCAGCGGCCCGGAGATCGTCATCTCGCTGTCCTCGGGAGGCTCCGGGGAGGGCATTCTCGGCCTGTCGGGCAAGGACCGGCAGACCACGACCCGGCTGCTGGACGCCGAGTTCGTCAAGTACCGCGCGATCATGCCGAACGACTCCGCGGCCAACGCCGTGCTGCCGGTCGGGCTGTTCACCGACGCCGCCAAGCGCGTCGCGCTGGTGGCCGAGCGCGGCACCCCGCTGCGCTGCGAGTTCACCCCCGGCCAGGTCACCCTGCGGGCCGGCGGCACGGACGACGAGGGCCAGGCCGAGGAGCGCTGCGACGTCGAGTTCGACGGCGAGCCGCTGACCATCGGGTTCAACCCGACGTTCCTGCTCGACGGCCTGGCCGCGGTGCACACCAGCCGGGCGCGGATGGACTTCACCAGCCCGCTCAAGCCCGCCGTCCTGTCGGGCGTGGACGAGCCGGCGGCCGAGGACGAGGCGGCGGCCCGCCCGGCCGAACGGCCCGGCAGCTACCGCTACCTGATCATGCCGGTGCGACTGCCCGGCTGACACAGGACCCTCGCGCCCCCCACCGCTCGCATGCTCGCGGTGGGCCCCTGCGCGAGGGCCGACCGCCGGGCACGATGACGGGCAGGACGTCGCGACGAGAAGAGGGACATCGTGCAGCTGGGGCTGATCGGGCTGGGCAAGATGGGCGGCAACATGGCCGAGCGGGTGCGCCGCGCCGGTCACGAGGTCGTCGGCTTCGACCACCACCCGGAGAAGCGGGACGTCGACAGCCTGCCGGCGCTGATCGAGGCGCTGTCCGCCCCGCGCGTGGTGTGGGTGATGGTGCCGGCCGGGGAGCCGACCCGGGCGACGGTCAAGGAGCTGGCCGACCTGCTCAGCCCCGGAGACGTGATCGTCGACGGCGGCAACTCGAAGTACACCGACGACCAGGTGCACGACGTGCTGTGCCGCGAGAAGGGCATCGGCTACGTCGACGCCGGCGTCTCCGGCGGCGTGTGGGGCCTGGAGAACGGCTACGCGCTCATGGTCGGCGGGACCAAGGACGACGTCGCCAAGGTGCAGCCGGTCTTCGACGCGCTCAAGCCCCCGTCACCGGTGGACGCGTCCGGGCAGGAGATGCCGGGCGCGGGCTTCGTGCACGCCGGGCCGGTGGGCGCCGGCCACTTCTCGAAGATGGTCCACAACGGCATCGAGTACGCGATGATGCAGGCCTACGGCGAGGGCTACGAGCTGCTGGCCGCCGTCGACCTCATCGAGGACGTGCCCGGCGTGGTCAAGTCCTGGACCCAGGGCACCGTCATCCGCTCCTGGCTGCTGGACCTGCTGGTCCGCGCGCTGGAGGAGGACCCGGCGCTGGAGCAGATCAGCGGCTACGCGGAGGACTCCGGCGAGGGCCGGTGGACCGTCGAGCAGGCCATCGAGAACGCCGTCCCCATGCCGGCGATCGCGGCCTCGCTGTTCGCCCGCTTCTCCTCCCGGCAGACGGACTCGCCCACGATGAAGGCCGTCGCGGCGCTGCGCCAGCAGTTCGGTGGCCACGCGGTGCACGCCGTCCAGGCGCAGGAGGCCGAGCGCCCCGCGTGAGAAAACACCCCGTCCTCCCCACCCTTCGCGAGCTCAGGGCGGGCCCCGGGACGGGGCGGCCCCGGCAAGGGGGCCGCTCCACAGCCTCACCGGGGGTCTGACCGGTGTACGTGCGGCACCTGCAGCTGGGCTCGTTCCGGAACTGGGACCGGGTGGACCTGGCCCTGCAACCGGGGCCGACGGTCATCGTCGGCCGCAACGGCGAGGGCAAGACCAATCTCGTCGAGGCGGTCGGCTACCTCGCGACGCTGGGCAGCCACCGGGTGGCCAGCGACACCCCGCTGGTCCGGCAGGGCGCGACGCAGGCGGTGGTGCGCGCGGCCCTGCGCCGCGAGGACCGCGAGCTGCTGGTCGAGGTCGAGATCAACCCGGGCCGGGCCAACCGGGTGCGGGTGAACCGCGCGCCGCTGCCCCGCCCGCGCGAGCTGCTCGGCCTGGTGAAGACCGTGCTGTTCGCCCCCGAGGACCTCGTCCTGGTGCGGGGCGACCCCGCCGAGCGGCGCCGGTTCCTCGACGACCTGCTGGTCAGCCGCACCCCGCGGCTGGCCGGGGTGCGCAGCGACTACGAGCGGGTGCTCAAGCAGCGCAACGCCCTGCTCAAGACCGCCCGGCTGGCTCGCGGCGACGCGCTGGCCACCCTCGACGTCTGGGACGGCCACCTGGTCGAGCTCGGCGGTCAGCTGCTGGCCGCCCGGCTGCGCCTGGTCGCCGACCTCGGCCCGCACGTGGCGCAGGCCTACGCCCAGGTCGCCGGGGCCGACGCCGCGCTCGCCGCGCTGGGCTACGCCAGCACCGTCCCCCTGGCCGGGGACGGGACCCCGCTGCCCGAGGACGCCCGCCTGCCCGACGTCGCCGAGCTCAGCGCCGCGCTGCGCGAGCGGGTCACCGAGCGCCGCGGCGAGGAGGTCGACCGCGGGATGACGCTGGTCGGCCCGCACCGGGACGACCTGGTCATCTCGCTGGGGTCGATGCCGGCCAAGGGCTTCGCCAGCCACGGGGAGTCCTGGTCGCTGGCCCTGGCGCTCAAGCTCGGCTGCTTCGCGCTGCTGCGCGCCGACGGGGACGAGCCGGTGCTCGTGCTGGACGACGTCTTCGCCACCCTGGACGCCGAACGGCGCGCGGCCCTCGCCGCGGTGGCCCGCTCGGCCGAGCAGACGCTCATCACCGCGGCGGTGCTGGACGACGTCCCGACCGAGCTGCGGCGGACCGTCGTCCAGGTCGCCGGGGGGCAGGCGGTTCCGTCCGGGACCGCGGCGGCCGAGGATGGAGCCGTGGACGGCGCGTCGATCGAGGAGGGGGCCCGGTGACGGCCGAGCCACCCGGGCGGCCCAGTGACATCGCCCGCGCGGCGTTGGAGGCCGCGCGCGCCGCGTCGGCGGCCCGGCCCCGGCCCACGCGGCGGCGCATCGCCGGGCCGCGGCGGGTCTGGACCGGCCCCCGGCCCGGGGACGACGACCCGCAGCCCCTCGGCCGGCTGGTGGACTCGCTGGTCACCGCCCAGGACTGGACCCAGCACACCCGCGTCGGCGCCGTCTTCGGCCGGTGGTCGGCGCTGGTCGGCCCGGACATCGCCGCCCACTGCGAGCCGCAGACCCTGACCGAGGGCGAGCTGCTGGTGGTCGCCGAGTCCACGGCCTGGGCCACCCAGCTGCGGCTGCTGGCCCCGACCATCCTGGCCCGGCTGCGCGCCTCGGTGGGCGGGGACGTCGTGACCCGGCTGCGCGTTGTCGGTCCGACGGCCCCGAGCTGGAAGAAGGGCCCGCGCTCCGTGCGCGGGCGGGGGCCGCGCGACACGTACGGCTAGGAGCGCCGCCCGGCACCGGGCCGCTCCGGGAGGACGATGCAGCGATGAACAGCCCGCGCGACCGTGACCGCCCCGACGACCGGCCCGGCGACCGGCCCGGCGAGGGCGGCGGCTGGCACGAGCCGGTCCACCTCGGCAAGGGGGACAACCCGCAGCCGCCCGACGAGTCCCGGCCGGAGCCGCCCCGGGCCGAGGAGCCGGCCCCGCCGGCGGAGCCCACGCCCTGGCAGCCGGCGGGGTGGGACCTCCCCGCGGCCGAGCCCGAGCGCCCGGTCCGGCCGGCCGACCGGTCCGGCACCGACGCCGCCCGGGAGGACCGCCCGGCGCCGTTGCCGACCGTGGGGGAGCAGCCGCCGGCCGGCGGGGGGCTCTTCGGGCCGCGCCGGCCGCGCACGCCGAGCGAGTTCGAGCGGGTCTTCAGCTACCAGGGCGACCCGGTCGGCGCGCAGGGCTGGGCGCTGCAGCACGGCTGGGAGATCTCCGACGGCACCGGCCAGGAGGACGCCGTCCTGGCCGAGCTCGTCGCCTCGGCGCCGGTCCGCGCGACGAGGGACCACCGGCCGGCCGGGGTGATGCGCGGCCGCTACGGCGCCCTCGAGCTGGTCGCCTTCGACGTGCTGTACGCGTCCGGGCGCTACGCCGTCCCCGAGTACGCGATCACCGCCGCGCCGGTCCTGCAGTCGGTCCCCGGGCTGCGGCTGTCGCCCGCCCGCTTCTGGAAGCACCGCACCGGCGGCCTGGTCCAGGTGCCCAGCGGGGACCCCGAGTTCGACGCGCGCTGGGTGCTCCTGGCGGCCGAGGACGGCCCGGCTCCCCGCCGGCTGGTGGAGGACGAGACGGTGCGCGGACTGCTGCTGGGCACCGACGACGGGGACGAGTTCTGGACCGCGGGGGGGTTCGTCGCGGCGATCCGGCCGGACGGTCACCGGCCGGAGCTGATCGAGCACCACGCCCGGATGCTGACCGCCGTCGTCGGCGCCCTCGCCGTCGTTCCGTGACCGACGCCGCGGCCGCACCCCCGGCGCCGACGGCGGGCCTGCGGGAGCTCGTGCCGCTGCTGCGCCCGCACCGCGGCCCCCTGGGCGCCGCGGCGGCGCTCTCGCTCGTCGCGGCCGCCGGCGCGCTGGCCCAGCCGGCGCTCGTCGCCCGCGTGATCGAGGCGGTGGGCGCCGGCCGCGCACTGCTGCCGGCGGTGCTCGCGCTGGTCGCCGTCCTGGTGGCGGCCTCGGCCCTGTCGGCGTTCCAGCAGTTCCTGCTGCAGCGCACCGCGGAGGGCGTGGTGCTCACCACCCGCCGGCTGGTGTCCGACCGGCTGCTGCGGCTGCCGGTGGCCGAGTACGACCGGCGGCGCACCGGCGACCTCATGTCGCGGGTCGGTGCCGACACCACGCTGCTGCGGGCCACGGTCACCTCCGGCGTCGTCGACATCGCCGGGTCGGCCGTCGTCGGCGTCGGTGCGCTCGTCGCGATGGCGCTGGTCGACGGCTGGCTGCTGCTGGTCACGGTGGTCGCGGTGTCGGTCGGGGTGGCGGTGGTCGCCTCGGTGTCCCGGGGCGTCCGGCGGCTGTCGCGGCAGGCGCAGGAGGAGGTCGGCGCCATGAGCGCCGCGGTGGAGCGGGCGCTGTCGGCGGTGCGCACCATCCGGGCCAGCGGCGCGACCGCCCGTGAGGTGGCGGTCGTGGGGGAGAGCGCCGGCCGGGCGTACGCCGCGGGGGTGCGGGTCGCCCGGCTGGAGGCGCTGGTCTCCCCGGCCGGCTCGATCGCCGTCCAGGGCGCGTTCCTCGCCGTCCTCGGCCTCGGCGGGTACCGGGTGGCGGCCGGCTCGATCGCCGTCGCGGACCTGGTCGCGTTCATCCTGTACCTGTTCCTGCTGGTCATGCCGCTGGGGCAGGCCATCGGCGCCTGGACGCAGCTGCAGACCGGGCTGGGCGCGCTGGCCCGCATCCAGGAGGTGCTCGCCCTCGCGCCGGAGGACGACGCGCGGCCGGAGAGCGGAGCCGCGGCCGGCGCCGTTCCCGCGCTGCCGCCGTCCCGCGACGTGCCGCTGCTCGAGTTCGACGACGTCACCTTCGGCTACCCGGACGGCACCGAGGTGCTGCGCGGGGTCTCCCTGCAGGTGCCCGCCGGGAGCCGCGTGGCGCTGGTCGGGCCGTCGGGTGCGGGGAAGTCGACGGTGCTGGCGCTGGTCGAGGGCTTCTACCCGCCGGACGGCGGGGCCATCCGGTGGGCCGGCACGGACGTGCGGGACCTGCCGCGGGCCGGGTTGCGCGGGCGGCTGGGTTACGTGGAGCAGGAGGCCCCGGTGCTGGCCGGGTCGCTGCGGGAGAACCTGCTGCTCGCCGCGCCGGACGCGACCGATCCGGAGCTGTGGGCGGTGCTCGCCGACGTCGGGCTCACCGACGTGGTGCAGCGCTCACCCCGCGGCCTCGACGTCCCCGTCGGGGAGGACGGCGTGCTGCTGTCCGGCGGGGAGCGGCAGCGGCTGGCGATCGCCCGCTCGCTGCTGGCCCGCCCGGCGCTGCTGCTGCTCGACGAGCCGACCGCCAGCCTCGACGCCCGCAACGAGCAGCTGCTGCGGCAGACACTGGCCGCGGCGGCCGAGGACCGGGCGCTGCTCGTGGTGGCGCACCGGCTGTCGACCGTGCTCGACAGCGACCAGATCGTGGTGCTGGACCAGGGGCGGGTGGTCGCCCGCGGCACCCACTCGGAGCTGGTCGAGTCCAGCCCGCTCTACCGCGAGCTCGCCGCCGCCCAGCTCCTCGTCTGAGCTGCGCTCCCGGCCGGACCGCTCTCAGGCGGCGGTGCGGGTCTGGGCGGGCGCCATCCCCGACTCCGCGGCGCGGGCCATGTTGCGCACCATCCCGCCGAACACGAAGCCGTGGAAGGGCACCAGCACCCACCAGTACAGGTGGCCGAACAGCCCGCGCGGCTTGAACGTCGCCTTCTGCCGCAGCCGGGTGCGGGCGCCGTCCTGTTCCACGTGGAACTCCAGCCAGGCCAGCCCGGGGACCCGCATCTCGGCGCGCAACCGCAGCAGCCGCCCCGGCTCGAGCTCCTCCACCCGCCAGAAGTCGAGCGCCTCGCCGACGTAGAGGTCCGTCGGCGACCGCCGTCCACGCCGCAGCCCGACGCCGCCGACCGCGCGGTCCAGCCAGCCGCGCACCTGCCACGCCAGCGGGAACGAGTACCAGCCGGTGTCGCCGCCGATCCCCTGGACCACCCGCCACAGGTCCTCCGGCGCGGCGACGGTCTCCCGGGTGCGCTCGTCCACGAAGAGGCTGCCGCCGGCCCAGTCGGGGTCGGTGGGCAGCGGGTCGGACGGCGCGCCCGGCACGGACGCCGACGACCACCGGGTGGCCACCGTGGCGTCGCGCACCCGCTGGACGGCGAGCCGGGTCGCCTCCTCGAAGCCGAGCAGCCCCTCCGGCGGGTCGGGCACGTACCGCGCGATGTCGTGCTCGGAGCAGACGACGGTGTTGCGCAGCGACTCCACCAGCGGGCGGGCGATGCCGGCCGGCACCGGCGTCACCAGGCCGACCCAGTGGCTGGACAGCGACGGCGTGAACAGCGGCACCGGCAGGATCCGCCGCCGGGGGAGGCCGGCCACGACCGCGAAGCGCTGCATCATCTCCGCGTAGCTCATGACGTCGGGGCCGCCGATGTCGAAGCAGCGGGAGACGTCCGGCGGCAGCTGGGCGCAGCCGACGAGGTAGCGCAGGACGTCGCGGATCGCGATGGGCTGGATGCGGCTGTGCACCCAGCGCGGCGTCACCATCACCGGCAGCCGCTCGGTGAGGTAGCGCAGCATCTCGAACGACGCCGACCCCGAGCCGAGCACCACCGCCGCCCGCAGCACGGCCGTGGGGACGCCGGAGTCCAGCAGGATCCGCGCGACCTCCGCCCGGGAGCGCAGGTGCGGGGACAGCTCCTCGTCCCGCGGCTCGAGCCCGCCCAGGTAGACCAGCCGCCGCACGCCGGCCTCCCGCACCGCCCGGGCCACGACCTCCGCGGTCCGCCGGTCGGTCTCCTCGAACCGCGGCCCGCTGCCCAGCGCGTGGACGAGGTAGTAGACGACGTCCACACCGGCGCAGGCGGCCGCGACCGCCTCGGCGTCCCCGGCATCCGCGCGGGCGATCTCCACCCGGCCGGCCCAGGGGTGGTCGCGCAGCCGTTCCGGCGAGCGGCTCATCACCCGCACCCGGTGGCCGGCGGCGAGCAGCTCGGGCACCAGGCGGCCGCCGATGTAGCCGGTGGCGCCGGTGACGAGGCAGGTCTTCGGGGCGTCGGTCTCGGCCATGTCCCGAGTGTCGGCCGTCCCCGGACGCGGCGCTCGGGTCGCGGGCGGCTGCGTTCCCCGCGACCATCGGCTCCGCAGCCCGACCGACGGCGGTCGCACCCCGGCACCTGTCAGGCAGGAGGGCCCCATGGCCGACACCACCGAGGCACCGGACCGGACCGAGGACGGTCAGCCCAGCCTCAAGCGGGTCATGGGCCCGGGTCTGCTGCTGCTGTTCATCGTCGGGGACATCCTGGGCACCGGGATCTACGCGCTGACCGGTCAGGTCGCGGCCCAGGTGGGCGGCGTCGTCTGGCTGCCGTTCCTCGTCGCCTTCCTCGTCGCGCTGGTCACCGCCTTCAGCTACCTGGAGCTGGTGACCAAGTACCCGCAGGCCGCCGGCGCCGCGCTGTACACGCACAAGGCGTTCGGCATCCACTTCGTCACGTTCCTGGTCGCCTTCGCGGTGATGAGCTCCGGCATCACGTCGGCGTCCACCGCCGCCCGGGCGTTCAGCGCCAACGCGGCCAGCGTGTTCGGGCTGGGCATCGAGGACGGCATCGGGATCACGCTGATCGGGCTGGGCTTCATGGCCCTGGTCGCGCTGGTCAACCACCGCGGGGTGGGCGAGAGCGTCAAGGCCAACGTGGTGCTCACCTGCGTGGAGCTGTCCGGCCTGCTCATCGTCATCGGGGTCGGCGTCTGGGCGCTGGGCCTCGGCGAGGGGGACTTCTCCCGGGTGACCGAGTTCGACACCGGCGACCGGTCGGTCCTCGGCGGGGTCATCGCCGCCACCGGCCTGGCGTTCTTCGCCATGGTCGGCTTCGAGGACTCGGTGAACATGGCCGAGGAGTGCAAGCACCCGCGGAAGATCTTCCCGAAGGTGCTGCTGTTCGGTCTCTGCCTCACCGGCCTGATCTACGTGCTGGTGTCGATCTCGGCGATCGCGCTGGTCCCGGCCGACGCGCTCAGCGAGGGCGACACCCCGCTGCTGCAGGTGGTCGAGGCCGGCGCCCCCGGGTTCCCGATCGGCGTCTTCGGCGTCATCACCATGTTCGCCGTCGCCAACTCCGCGCTGATCAACATGCTGATGGCCAGCCGGCTGGTCTACGGGATGAGCCGCCAGCACGTGCTGCCGCCGCTGCTGGGCCGGGTGCACCCGCGGCGGCGCACCCCCACCACCGCGATCCTGTTCACCACCGCGCTGGCGTTCGGCCTGATCACCTTCGTCGGCGCGGTGCCGGCCCTCGGCGGGACGACGGCCCTGCTGCTGCTCATCGTCTTCACCGTCGTCAACGTCGCCGTGCTGGTGCTGCGCAAGGACCGGGTGGACGCGGACCACTTCCGCACGCCCACCGTGCTGCCCGTCATCGGCGCCCTGGCCTGCGCGTTCCTGGCCACACCGTGGGCCGGCCGGCCGGCCGAGCAGTACCGGATCGCCGGGGTCCTGCTGGTCATCGGCGTCGTCCTGTGGGGGGTCACGGTGCTCATCAACCGGCGCACCGGCCCCGCCGTCCCGCCGCTGGACCCCGACCGGTTCACCAAGGGCGGCCCGGTCAACTAAGGGGGGACCCCTGCCCCGCCGCTCGCGGCGGGGCCCTGCCGGGGGCCGCCTTGCCGGGGCCACCCAGCGGGCCCGGGACGGCGTGTCGACCCGGGGGGCCACCATCGGGGGTGGCGGAGGGGTCGGGAGAGGCGCAGACACGACCTGAGGGCGTGGACGACGGCATTCCTGTCAGACCACCCGGTATCCTGGACAGCAGGAACAGCCAGCAACCGGCTCAGTGCCTCTCTACGCCGTCCTACCCCCCGCCTCGCTGGGGGAGCCGTGCGCCGGTTGCGCGACAGAAGGGCCCCACGTGGTCGCTCGACCCGAGACTGAGAACGCGTACTCCGGCAGCTCCATCACCGTCCTCGAGGGACTCGAGGCGGTGCGCAAGCGACCCGGCATGTACATCGGCTCCACCGGTGAGCGCGGCCTGCACCACATGGTGTGGGAGGTCGTCGACAACTCCGTCGACGAGGCGCTGGCCGGCCACTGCGACACCGTGCGGGTCACCCTGCTCGCCGACGGCGGCGTGCGGGTGGAGGACAACGGCCGCGGCATCCCGGTGGACATGCACCCGGTGGAGAAGCGGCCCACCGTCGAGGTGGTCATGACCATCCTCCACGCGGGCGGCAAGTTCGACGGCAAGAGCTACGCGGTCTCCGGTGGTCTGCACGGCGTGGGCGTCACGGTGGTCAACGCGCTGTCCACCCGGCTGGACGTGCGCATCTGGACCCACGGCACCGAGTGGCACCAGTCCTACGACATGGCCAAGCCCGGGCCGCTCGAGAAGATCGGGCCCACGAAGAAGCGCGGCACGCAGATCACCTTCTGGGCCGACGGCGACATCTTCGAGACGACGAACTACTCCTTCGACACGATCAGCCGCCGGCTGCAGGAGATGGCCTTCCTCAACCGCGGCCTGACGATCGTGCTGCGCGACGAGCGCCCCGGTCACAGCAAGGCCGAGACCGGGATGGCCGAGGAGATCTCCGTCGCGGAGGCGGCCCCCGAGGCGGGCACCGAGGCCCAGGCGTTCGAGGCCACCGAGATCACCTACCGCTACGACGGCGGGCTCGAGGACTACGTCAAGCACATCAACGCCAAGAAGTCGCCCATCCACAAGTCGGTGGTCAGCTTCTCCGCCGACGGGATCGGCAAGAACGACATGGCGATGAGCCTGGACGTCGCGATGCAGTGGTCCGACGCCTACTCCGAGTCGGTCTACACCTTCGCCAACACGATCAACACCCACGAGGGCGGCACCCACGAGGAGGGCTTCCGCGCGGCGCTGACCTCGATCGTCAACCGCTACGCGGTCGACAAGAAGATCCTCAAGGAGAAGGACGAGAAGCTCACCGGCGAGGACATCCGCGAGGGCCTGGCGGCGATCGTCTCGGTCAAGCTGGGCGACCCGCAGTTCGAGGGCCAGACGAAGACCAAGCTCGGCAACACCGAGGTCAAGGGCTTCGTCCAGCGGGTCTGCAACGAGCAGATCACCCACTGGTTCGAGGCCAACCCGACCGAGGCCAAGACGATCATCACCAAGGCCTCCTCGGCCGCCCGCGCCCGCCGCGCGGCGCAGGACGCCCGCAAGCTGGCGCGCAAGAACCTGCTGAGCAACAACTCGCTGCCCGGCAAGCTGGCCGACTGCCGCTCGACCGACCCGCGCAACTCCGAGGTCTACATCGTCGAGGGCGACTCGGCCGGCGGCTCGGCCAAGTCCGGCCGGGACTCGATGTTCCAGGCGATCCTGCCGATCCGCGGGAAGATCATCAACGTCGAGAAGGCGCGCATCGACCGGGTCCTCAAGAACAACGAGGTCCAGTCGATGATCACCGCCTTCGGCACCGGCATCCACGACGAGTTCGACCTGAGCAAGCTCCGCTACCACAAGATCGTGCTGATGGCCGACGCCGACGTCGACGGCCAGCACATCCGCACGCTGCTGCTGACGCTGCTGTTCCGCTTCATGCGGCCGCTGGTCGAGGCCGGCTACGTCTACCTCGCGCAGCCGCCGCTGTACAAGATCAAGTGGGGTGGTAAGCACGGCGACGAGTACGTGTACTCGGACAAGGAGCGCGACGCCGTCCTCAAGGCCGGCGCCGAGTCCGGCCGCAAGCTGCCCAAGGACGACGCGATCCAGCGCTTCAAGGGCCTCGGCGAGATGAACGCGACCGAGCTGTGGGAGACCACGATGAACCCGGAGACGCGCATCCTGCTGCAGGTCACCCTCGAGGACGCCGCGACCGCGGACGAGCTGTTCAGCGTCCTCATGGGCGAGGACGTCGACGCGCGACGCAGCTTCATCACCCGCAACGCCAAGGACGTCCGCTTCCTCGACGTCTGACCGGACCCCCTCGCCCCCCACGCCGCGCTCCGCTCGGCGCGGGCCCCTGCGAGGGGGCCGCCACGTCGGACCAGCGACCTCACCTCACCTCCGGAGAACCTGAACCGTGACCGAGACCCCTGCCCGCGACCGCATCGAGCCGGTCGACCTCCAGCAGGAGATGCAGCGCAGCTACATCGACTACGCGATGTCGGTCATCGTCGGCCGCGCGCTGCCTGAGGTCCGTGACGGCCTCAAGCCCGTGCACCGGCGCGTGCTGTACGCCATGTACGACCAGGGCTTCCGCCCCGACCGCGGCTACGTCAAGTGCGCCCGCGTCGTCGGTGAGGTGATGGGCAACTACCACCCGCACGGCGACAGCTCGATCTACGACGCCCTCGTCCGGCTGGCCCAGCCCTGGGCGATGCGCTACCCGCTGGTCGACGGGCAGGGCAACTTCGGCTCCCCGGGCAACGACCCGGCCGCGGCCATGCGGTACACCGAGGCCCGGCTGACCCCGCTGGCCATGGAGATGCTGGCCAACATCGACGAAGACACCGTCGACTTCCAGCCCAACTACGACGGCAAGAACCAGGAGCCGCTGGTCCTGCCGGGGCGCATCCCGAACCTGCTGATCAACGGTTCGGCCGGCATCGCGGTCGGCATGGCCACCAACATGCCGCCGCACAACCTCCGCGAGGTGGCGGACGCGGTCTTCTGGATGCTCGAGCACCCGGAGGCCGAGCCGGAGGAGGCGCTCACCGCCTGCATGCAGCGCATCCCCGGCCCCGACTTCCCCACCCACGGCCTGATCGTCGGCCGGGAGGGGATCGAGGACGCCTACCGCACCGGCCGCGGCTCGGTGCGCATGCGGGCGGTCGTCACCGTGGAGGAGGACGCCCGGGGCCGCGTCCAGTTGGTCTGCACCGAGCTGCCCTACCAGGTCAACCCGGACAACCTGGCCGAGGCGATCGCCGAGGGCGTCAAGGACGGCCGCCTGCAGGGCATCAGCGAGATCGCCGACGAGTCCTCCGACCGCGTCGGCCGCCGCCTGGTCATCACCCTGCGCCGGGACGCCGTGGCCAAGGTCGTGCTGAACAACCTCTACAAGCACACCCAGCTGCAGACGACGTTCGGCTGCAACATGCTCTCCATCGTCGACGGGGTCCCCCGGACGTTGCGCCTGGACGAGCTCATCCGCCTGTACGTCGCCCACCAGGTCGACGTCATCCAGCGGCGGACCCGCTACCGGCTGCGCAAGGCCGAGGAGCGCGCGCACATCCTGCGCGGCTACGCCAAGGCCCTCGACCACCTCGACGACGTCATCACGCTGATCCGCAACAGCGAGTCCGCGGAGGCGGCGCGGACGGGCCTCATGGAGCTGCTCGACGTCGACGAGATCCAGGCGACGGCGATCCTCGACCTGCAGCTGCGCCGGCTGGCCGCCCTCGAGCGGCAGCGGATCATGGACGAGCTGGCCGAGATCGAGGCCCGCATCGCCGACCTGCAGGCGATCCTCGCCTCCCCCGAGCGGCAGCGGCAGATCATCCACGACGAGCTCGCCGAGATCGTGGAGAAGTACGGCGACGACCGGCGCACGAAGTTCGTGGCCAACGACGGCGACGTCTCCATGGAGGACCTCATCGCCGAGGAGGAGGTCGTCGTCACCATCACCCGCACCGGGTACGCCAAGCGCACCAAGAGCGACCTCTACCGGTCGCAGCGCCGTGGCGGCAAGGGCGTGATGGGGGCGGCCCTCAAGCAGGACGACATCGTCGACCACTTCTTCGTGGGCTCCACCCACGACTGGATCCTCTTCTTCACCAACAAGGGCCGGGTCTACCGGGCCAAGGCCTACGAGCTGCCCGAGGCCAACCGCACCGCCCGCGGCGCGCACGTGGCCAACATCCTGGCGTTCCAGCCCGACGAGCGGATCGCCCAGGTCATGCAGATCAAGGACTACGGCGTCGCCCCGTACCTGGTGCTGGCCACCTCGCGCGGCCAGGTGAAGAAGACCCGGCTGACCGACTTCGACTCCCCGCGCAGCGGCGGCGTGATCGCCATCAACCTGCGCGACAACGACGAGCTGGTGGGCGCGGCCCTCATCGGCCCGGAGCAGGACCTCCTGCTGGTCAGCCGCAAGGCCATGTCGATCCGGTTCCGCGCCGACGACGACCAGCTGCGGCCGATGGGCCGGGCCACCGAGGGCGTCCGCGGCATCTCCCTGGCCCCCGATGACCAGCTGCTGGCGATGATGGTGGTCGAGGAGGGGGTCGACGTCCTCGTCGCCACCGAGCGCGGCTTCGCGAAGCGGACCGGCATCGAGAACTACCCGGCGCAGGGCCGCGGCGGCAAGGGCGTGCTCACCGCCGACCCCAAGGCCCGCAAGGGATCGCTGGTCGGTGCGCTCTCGGTGCGGCTGGGCGACGAGCTGTACGCCATCACCTCCGGTGGCGGCGTCATCCGCACCCCGGTCAACGGCGTGCGGCACAACAAGGACCGGGCCACCATGGGTGTCAAGCTCATGAACTTGCCGGAAGACGTGTCGATCGTGGCTATCGCGCGGACGACGGACAACGACGAGCCTGCCGCCTAGTCTGGACGTGATGACGGAGGAGTGGCGGCCCGGGCCCCCGGTCCGGACGCCGCACCTCCTCCGATCACGCCACCACGGATCAGACCGGCGCCCGGGCGCCCCCGGCCGCGAGCCGGGTCTCTCGGGTACGAGTGAGCGGCGCAGGCCGCCGGGGAACGGGAGACTCGCATGAGCGACCGGACGCAGGGTTCGGTGCGCACCGGGTCCCGGCCTGGGGACACCAGCACGGCGCAGGGGCCCGACGACGGCCAGCAGGCCGGCGGGAACGGGTCGTCGCCCGTCTCGGCGACGCAGTCGATCACGGCCACCGGAGCCCAGCGGGCCCAGGCCCCCGTCGACGGCACCGCCCCGGTCGCCGGGACCCCGGTCTCGACGACCAAGGCACCGGCCGCGCGCGGCTCCGAGGCCCCCGTCGCCCGCGGGAGCGAGGCCCCCGTCGCCCGCGGGAGCGAGGCCCCGGCTGCCCGCGGCGCCGACGCCACGCTCGCCGCTCCGGCACCGGCACCGGCACCGTCGGAGCTCACGCAGGCCGCACCGGCCGGCGCCACGCCGGCCCCGGTGCCGGTCGCGACGGGCAGCTCACCGGCCACGGGCGCCGGCAAGGCGGCCACCGGGAAGCAGAAGGGGGCGCGCGGTCCCCGCCGCGCCCGCCTCCAGCTGCGGCACATCGACACCTGGTCGGCCCTGAAGATCTCGCTGGTCCTGTCGATCGCGATGTTCTTCATCTGGATGGTCGCCGTCGGCGTCCTCTACGGCGTGCTGTCCGGCCTCGGCGTCTTCGAGACGCTCAACGACCTCTTCGGCCAGCTCGGCACCGCCTCCGGCGCCGAGGGCACCAGCGAGGTCATCACCCCGGGGATCGTCTTCGGCGGTGCCGCGGTGATCGGCGCGATCAACATCGTGCTCATGACCGCGCTGTGCACCGTCGCGGCGTTCATCTACAACATGTGCTCGGACCTCGTCGGTGGCCTCGAGGTCACCCTCTCCGAGCGCGACTGAGGGAACCCCGGACAGGGTCACCCCCCGGCGAGCCCGGGCGGAGGGCCAGGTACGCTGTCCGAGGTCCACGGGCCTGTAGCTCAGACGGTTAGAGCGCATCCCTGATAAGGATGAGGCCGGAGGTTCAAGTCCTCCCAGGCCCACCCGTGTCCCGGCGCCACCGGCGCCACCCGGTCCCCTCCTCCCCGGGAGGTGTGGCCGGGCCCCTCGCACCGAGGGGAACCCCCTCGAGGAGGTGTCCCGCGTGCTGAAGAGACTGGCACTCGCGGCGGCCGCGGCCGGCGCCCTCGCACTGGCCCGCAAGCGGGCCGCCGGCAAGGCCGAGGCGGACCTCTGGCACGAGGCCACCAGCGGCTCGGTCAGCACACCCGGCGCGCGCTGACCCGTCGCCGCCCCACCCCGGGGACGTAGCTCAATTGGCAGAGCACCGCCTTTGCAAGGCGGGGGTTAGGGGTTCGATTCCCCTCGTCTCCACTCCTCTCCCGGGCTGACCAGCGGTCCGCGGCGGACTCCCGCGCCGCGGCTCCCGCTCTCCGCCGGCCCGCCCTGAAACGCTGGGCCCGTGCCGGACATGTGTGGGACGTGAGCGCCCCGCAGGGCCGTGCAGCCCCGCCCCTCGACCCGCCCCCCACCCCTCCCGACGTCCGTGTCGACGAGCTGTACCGCTCGGCCGGCACCGCCGTCCTCGGCTACGCCCTCGGCCGCTGCGCCACCCGGGAGGACGCCCTGGACGTCACCGCCGAGGCGTTCCTGGTGGCGTGGCGGCGGCGTACGGAGGTGCCCGCCGATCCCGAGGACGCCCGGGCCTGGCTGTTCGGCGTCGCCCGCTTCTGCCTGGCCAACGTCGCCCGCGGCGACCGGCGCGCGGAGCGACTCGGCCGGCGCCTGGCGGACCACCTGGACGTCGCCGCGCTGCCGGATCCGGCCCGGGTGCACGAGGGCCGGGCCGACACCCGGCAGGTGCGTCAGGCGCTCGACGCGCTCCCGGCCGACGACCGGGAGCTGGTCACCCTGACCGCCTGGGAGGGGCTGACCCCCGCCCAGGCGGGCGCGGTCCTCGGCCTGACCCCGGGCGCCGCCCGCACCCGGCTGCACCGCGCCCGCCTCCGGCTGCGGGCCTCGCTCACTCCCGACCCCACCGAGCGCGAGGAGCGCCGCCATGACCACTGAGCGCGATCTGGACACTCGCCTGCGAGCGGCCCGCGGCCTGCGCGAGGAGGAGCTGCCGGCCCTGCCGGCGGCCTTCCTCGACCACCTGCACGCCTCCGACGCCCGCCCGCCGGGCCCGGCTCCCGCACCGGAACCCCTCCCGACCCCGGTCCCGGCCGGCGTGCTGGCCGCCCAGCAGCTGGTGGCCGACGCCCACCGGCGCCGGACCGGCCCCGTACCCCCCGGCCGCCGGCGTCCGGGCCGCAGGACCGCGGTGCGCATGAGCGCGGCGGTGCTCGCCGTCGCCGCGGCGTGGACGGCCGCCGTCGTCGTCGCCGGACCCGAGGCCGCCGGTCCTGCGCCGGGCGGCGCAACGCGGGGGGACGAGGTCACGCTGGTGGGCTTCGACATGCCGGCGTTCCCGCTGACCCTGCCCACGGCCCCGCCGGGGACCTCCGGCCCGGTCTTCGGCGGCTCCGGAAACGGCGGCGCCTCGATGGCCTACACGAACGCCGCCGACCCTCTCGAGTTCGTGACGGTCCACGTGGGCGCGGAACCCCCACCGCCCGGCGGCTCGGTCGGCTTCCCGGACGCGGTGGTCGAGGACGTCCGCATCAACGGCTCGCCCGCGGTGGTCGTCACGACCCCGGAGGCGGAGGACGTCGGAGGCGCCGGCCTCGACTGGCAGCGCGCGCCCGGGCAGTGGGTGACCATCACCGCTCAGGGCCGGTACGCCGAGCGGGACCTGGTGACGGCGCTCGCCGGGGCCCTGGTCGACCGGCCCCAGGCCATGCCGGTGCAACTGCACCTGGCCCCGGCCGGGTACAGCCTCGACTTCTTCAAGGACGACGGCCGGACGGTGCGTCTGAGCGACGACGCCGACCCCACGCGGGGCCTGGTCGTCCGCCTGCCGTTCCCCGGCGAGACCGCCCCCGGAGGGCAGGTGCCGGACGGCGCCGGTGGGACCGCGGAGCCGGTCGAGGAGGTCACCGTCCAGGGGCAGCGCGCCGAGCTGGTCCGCACCGACGACGGCGGCGGTGGCCCGCACGGCTGGGTGCTGCGGGCGCGGCTCCCCGACGGGACGGCCTTCCTGGTGGAGGCGCCGGGCAGCCTCACCCGGGAGCAGGTGGTGGAGATCGCCGACCAGGTGACCTACACGCCGTGACGGAGGCCCGGCTCAGCCCGTCCGCTGGGGGGCCGGGGCGAGCCCTGCGGGGACCTCGGACCCTGGACGGCCGACACCGGCCGGATCACCCTCGGCCGCGCCGCTGGCTCGTCGGCGGGGCGGGCCGGGGCCTTGCGGAGGAGGGGCCATGGCACGGAAGACCATGGACTGCCGGACGATGCCGAGCGAGCGCCACTGCACCGTGCAGATCTCCGGCGAGGAGGACGAGGTCCTCGAGGTCGCCGCCGCCCACGCGGTCACCGCGCACGGGCACACCGACGGTCCCGAGCTGCGGAACGGGCTGAGGGCGGCGCTGCGGGACGAGGAGGCCCTGCAGGTCGAGACGGGGTCGTTCCTCCAGCTCATCGAGTTCCACGCCCGCGACCTCGGGGGCTTCCGCGCGGTCGCGGAGGAGTGGCGCGACCGGATGGGGCGGGAGACCACCGCCCGGTGGGGTGTGGTCGCAGCCGACCGGGACCGCCCCGACACCTACGTCGAGATCGTCGCCTTCCCGGACCACGCGGCGGCGATGCGCAACTCCGAGCACCCGGTGACCACCGACTTCGCCAAGCGGATGCAGGAGGTCACCGAGGGCGAGGCGTCGTTCCGGAACCTCGACGTCGCCGAGGTGCTGCGCATGTAGGAGGACCCCGTGTCCCCGACACGCGCGAGCGCGCGGCGGAACCCGGCCAGGGGGTCGCGTCCGTCCCCCCACCTCGCGGGGGGGCGGACGAGTGGGAGAGTGGACGGCGTGACCGAATCGACGCCCGCACGCCGTGCCGTGCTCCACACCAACCACGGTGACATCACCGTGGACCTCTTCCCCGACCACGCTCCCAAGACGGTCGCGAACTTCGCCGACCTCGCCGAGGGCCGTCGGGAGTGGACCCACCCGGAGACCCGCGAGAAGACCACCGACCGCCTCTACGACGGCACGGTGTTCCACCGGATCATCAGCGGCTTCATGATCCAGGGTGGCGACCCGCTGGGTCAGGGCATCGGCGGCCCCGGCTACCAGTTCGGCGACGAGATCCACCCCGAGCTGGCCTTCACCAAGCCCTACCTGCTGGCCATGGCCAACGCCGGCCCCGGCACCAACGGCTCGCAGTTCTTCATCACCGTCGCGCCGACCACCTGGCTGACCGGCAAGCACACGATCTTCGGTGAGGTGGCCGACCAGGCCGGCCGCGACGTCGTCGACCGCATCGCCAAGGTGGCCACCTCCCGCGGCGACCGGCCGGTGGAGGACGTCGTCCTGCAGTCGGTCGAGGTGCAGCGCAGCTGACCACCGGACCCGACGACGGGGGCGCCGGTCCCGGCCAGCCGCAGCCGGCGCCCCCGACCACCACCTGCTACCGGCACCCCGACCGGCCGACCCGCATCTCGTGCGCGCGGTGCGGGCGGCCGATCTGCCCGGAGTGCATGACGCCGGCCTCGGTCGGCTTCCAGTGTCCCGAGTGCATCCGCGAGGGCCGCGCCACCGTGCGCCGGCCTCGCCAGGCGCCGCTGCTGCGCCGCGCCGGGCGCCGGTTCGGCGCGGTCACGGTCGGCCTCATCGCGCTCAACGTGGGGATGTTCGTGGCGACCGCGGTCTCCGCCGTCCTCGCCGGGGCCAACCCGCTGGACAACCAGTTCTCCCCGCTGTTCGCCGACCTGGCGCAGATCCCGGTGCTCGTCGAGCTGGGCCAGGACTGGCGGCTGGTCACCGCCGCCTTCCTGCACATCGGCCTCGTGCACCTGGTGCTCAACATGCTCGCGCTGCTGCTGTTCGGTTCCGAGCTGGAGCGGCAGCTGGGCCGCTGGCGCTACCTCGCCGTCTACCTGGTCTCGCTGCTCGGCGGCGCCGTGGCGCTGCAGCTGTTCGGCGACCCCGGGCGGGCGGTGGCGGGCGCCTCGGCGGCCATCTACGGCCTGCTGGGCGGGCTGGCCGTGGTCATGATCCAGCGCCGCGAGGACCTGCGCGGGCTGCTGACCCTGCTGGCGATCAACGTGGTCATCAGCTTCCTGCCCGGCGTCTCGCTGCTGGGCCACCTCGGGGGCCTGGTCGCGGGGTTCGTGGCCACCGGGCTCGTCGTGCTGGCCCGGCGGCGCACCGAGCTGCAGGTGCTCGCCCTCATGGTCCTGACCGCCGGGCTCGTGGTGGTCGCGCTGACCGTCTCGACGGTCGTCGTCCTGGGCTAGTGGGAGGGCCCTCCCGCCCCCCACTGCTCGCGAGCGCGCGGCGGGACCCTGCAGGAGGGCCACCGGGCCGGAACTGCTGTACCCGTCACCCGGGACGCAGGTGGCGCAGGGCCCGGGCGACGTCCGCCGGGTCCGCCCCGAGGTCCCGGCGGCCGAGCAGCACGAGGACGCCGGGATCGTCCGGACCGTTCGCGGTGTCGAGCTCCAGCAGCCGGGAGCGCAGCCCCCAGCGGCGGGCCTCCCGCACCTGCACGCGCACGTGCGGCCACGGCAGGGTCAGCAGGCCCGACAGCGTGCGGACGGCGACGCCCTCGGGCCCGGCCGCGAGGCGCGGGCGCAGCAGCCGGTCGCGGAGGGCCAGAGCGAGCGCCAGCAGGGCCGCACCGCCCAGCAGCACCCGGCCGACCGGCTCCACGACGAGGGCCGCCCCGGCGAGGACCACCCCCAGGACGGCCAGCACCGCCGTCTCCACGGTGCGCGCGGACCACTCCACGTCCCCAGCGTCCCAGCCGGCAGGTGTCGAAGCGTGGACGTCCTACCATCGCGGCAGGGGCGGGGGGAACGCCGCCTGCGTCGTCGAGGAGGACTCATGCGAGATGCCGTCATCTGCGCCGCGGTGCGCACCCCGGTGGGCAAGCGCGGCGGAGGGCTGTCCGGCGTGCACGCCGTGGACCTCTCCGCGCACGTGCTGGAGGCGCTGGTGCAGCGCGCCGGCATCGACCCCGCCGTCGTCGACGACGTCTTCTGGGGCTGCGTGAGCCAGATCGGAGAGCAGACCTACAACGTGGCGCGCAACGCGGCCCTGGCCGCGGGCTGGCCGGAGACGGTGCCCGGCGTGACGATCGACCGCCAGTGCGGGTCCTCGCAGCAGGCGGTCGCGTTCGCCGCCGCCACGGTCCAGAGCGGCCAGGCCGACGTGATCGTCGCCGGCGGGGTGGAGTCGATGAGCCGGGTGCCGATGGGCTCCTCGATCGGGGACGGCTCGGCCGGTCGCCCGCTGGGCCCGCGGTTCATGGAGCGCTACGGCGTCGCCCCCAACCAGGGCGTGGGGGCGGAGATGATCGCCGAGCGCTGGGGGTTCTCGCGGACCCAGCTCGACGAGTACTCCCTCTCCTCGCACGAGCGGGCCGCCAAGGCCCAGGCCGACGGCGCCTTCGACGACGAGATCGTGCCGGTGACCACGCCCGAGGGGACGGTGGTCCGCACCGACGAGGGCATCCGGCCCGGCGGCACGCTGGAGAAGCTGGCGACGCTGAAGACCCCGTTCAAGGCCGACGGCGTCATCAGCGCCGGCAACGCCAGCCAGATCTCCGACGGCTCGGCCGCCCTGCTGGTCACCACCTCGGAGAAGGCCCGCGAGCTCGGCCTGCGGCCCCTCGTGCGCATCTCCACCACCGTGATGGCCGGGGACGACCCGGTCATCATGCTCACCGCGCCGATCCCGGCCACCGCGAAGGCGCTGCAGCGTTCCGGCCTGTCCATCGGCGACATCGGCGTCTTCGAGGTCAACGAGGCCTTCGCGCCCGTGCCGCTGGCCTGGCAGGCGGAGACCGGCGCCGACCTCGACCGCCTCAACCCCCGGGGCGGCGCGATCGCCCTGGGCCACCCGCTGGGCGGCTCGGGTGCCCGGATCATGACGACGCTCGTCCACACCATGGTGTCGACCGGCACCCGCTACGGGCTGCAGACGATGTGCGAGGGCGGCGGGATGGCGAACGCGACCGTCCTGGAGCTGGTCACCGACTGAGTAGCTGCATCCACAGCCCTCCCGGTCGACGGCCTCCGGTCCCCCTGGGGACCGGAAGC